>JAGSHA010000284.1 GCA_023954795.1 Oceanospirillaceae bacterium
AGGTGGTGGTCAATCTGATCCAAAATGCTGTGGATGCAATGGACGCATCGGACCCAAAACGGCTGCTGTTAAGTGCTCAGATCATGGAGGGTAAGGTGATTTTTGAGGTTCGTGATAGCGGGCCGGGTATCCCGGATGATTTCCTCTCCCGTCTGTTTGATCCGTTCTTTACCACCAAACCTGTCGGGCAGGGGACAGGGCTGGGGTTATCGATCAGCTACGGTATTGTCTCCGAACACGGAGGAGAACTGGTGATCCAGAACCATCCTGACGGTGGCGCGTTGGCATCATTAACGTTGCTGACCGAAGAGCGTTGTGAGGAGTCAAATCATGCCTAATCTTCTATGGTTACAGTCCGGCGGCTGCGGTGGTTGTAGCATGTCCTTGTTGAATGCTGAATCGCCAGACCTGATGACGTTACTAGATGCAGCGGGTATCGAGCTCCTCTGGCATCCATCGCTGAGCGAACAGACCGGCAGTGAAGTGATTGCATTGCTCGAAGCGATTATCAAAGGCGAGCAGACGCTGGATCTACTGTGCATTGAAGGTTCCATGATGATGGGACCGCAAGGCACGGGGCGTTTTCATATGTTAGGTGGCACGGGTAAACCGATGATTCATTGGGTGCGCGAACTTGCTGAAAAAGCGAAATATACGTTGGCGGTGGGGTCTTGTGCGGCATACGGCGGCATTACTGCGGCAGGCAGCAATCATACCGATGCCACCGGTCTGCAATATGATGGTGAACTACCCGGTGGGTTACTCGGCGATAGTTACCGTTCATCTGATGGATTTCAGGTTATTAATATCGCGGGGTGTCCAACTCACCCGGACTGGGTCACGGAAACGCTGATCAGTATTGCGTTGGGTGAACATGGGGAAGCGAACCTTGATAGCCTGGGGCGCCCACGGATGTATGCGGATCAACTAGTGCATCACGGTTGTAGTCGTAACGAATATTATGAATACAAAGCCAGCGCGACCGCTCCGGGTGAACGCGGTTGCATGATGGAGAACATGGGCTGTCTGGGAACTCAGGCGCATGCTGATTGCAATATTCGTGACTGGAACGGCCATGGCTCTTGTACCAGCGGCGGTTATGCGTGCATCAACTGTACTGCACCAGAGTTTGAAGAGCCGGGTCACAGTTTTACCAAAACTCCCAAGATTGCAGGTATCCCGGTCGGTCTCCCTACGGATATGCCTAAGGCATGGTTTGTTGCGCTGGCATCCTTGTCAAAAGCCGCAACGCCTGAGCGTTTAAAAGAAAACGCCACATCGGAACAATTGATCTATCCGCCCACCATACATAAACGCAAAGGTTAATCTGAGGACGTCGATGAGTCGTATTTTAGTAGGCCCGTTTAACCGCGTAGAAGGTGATCTGGAAGTAACCTTGGATACCGACGCAGATCAGGTGCGAAGTGCACGCGTGAATTCTCCTTTATATCGGGGGTTTGAACAGATCATGCTGGGTCATAATCCAATGGATGCGCTGGTCTATACACCGAGGATCTGTGGAATCTGTTCGGTGAGTCAGTCCGTCGCGTGTGCGCGTGCTTTAGCGGATTTAATGCAGGTAGAGATGCCGGAGAATGGCCAGCATTGTACTAATTTAGTTCTCGCCAATGAGAATATGACGGACCTGCTAACCCACTTCTATCTGTTCTTTATGCCGGACTTTGCCCGTCCGGTATATGCTAATGAAGACTGGTTTGAAAGGATTGAAAAACGCTTTAAGGCAACCAAGGGGGATGCAACTCGTGTGATGTTGCCTGCGCGGGCGGATTTTCTGCATCTGATGGGATTGCTGGCTGGTAAGTGGCCACACACACTCAGTTTACAGCCGGGTGGTACGACCAAACCTGTTGAACCACAAGAACGCATCAAACTACTGACCATTATCGCGGGCTTTCGCCGTTTTCTGGAGACGGAGCTTTTTGGTGATGATTTACAGGTAATTGCCAGTCTGACGTCTGTGGCAGAGTTAGAACAATGGCGCCTTCAGCAGCCTTGGTATAGCAGCGACTTCCGGGCATTTTTACACTTAAGCGAGCAGCTTAATCTTCAGCGCTTGGGTCGAGCGACTGATCAGTTCCTGAGTTACGGTACTTATCCGCAGTCCAATGGGAAGGTCTTTAAATCCGGTGTCTATCTGGGAGGTGAGCACGTACCGTTGAGCAGTGCCGCGATTACTGAAGACGTATCGCATTCGTGGTTAGAGGGTGGAGATACGCCTCGTCACCCTTCAGTAGGGATCACTATTCCGTCGCTTGAAAACGATGTCGGTTACAGTTGGTGTAAGTCGCCCCGTTTAAATGATCAGGTGGTAGAGGTTGGTGCCTTAGCTCGGCAAGTGATCAATGGTCATCCGCTTGCTCATGGGTTAATTCTGGAAAATGGTGGCAACGTCCACAGCCGTATCGTAGCGCGCTTATTGGAGCTGGCTATTGTTATTCCCAAGATGGAAACCTGGGCGAAATCGATCGATCCCAAAGCACCGTTTTGCAATCATGCAGACATGCCGGACAACGGTTCAGGCACAGGTATGATTGAAGCTGCACGAGGGTCGTTAGGGCACTGGTTAGAAGTGAAGAAAGGTAAGATTCACCGTTATCAGATTATCGCCCCGACGACCTGGAACTTCTCACCGCGTGATCAGCAGGAGATTCCTGGTGCATTGGAGCAAGCACTGGTGGGAACGCGGATAAGACAGGGAGAGACGGAACCGGTGGCAGTGCAGCATGTAGTGAGGTCGTTTGATCCCTGTATGGCCTGCACGGTGCATTAATAAAAAAGTTTTTGAAAATCAATTTATTACGATTTATGTGTGTCATTTTTGCCAAAACTATAGGGTATGTATTTGTACCTGTTGCTAGTTTTGAATATCAAAATGTCCGTTTTCTGCACAAAGCGGACATCAACAACAACTATCCTGTGCCGCATTCTTCGTCTGTTACAGTCCCTTTGCGGTCAGTTCACACAAGTTAGCTAAAAGCCTGAAAGGATCATTTTGGTATCTACACTAATGCAGGTTGTCCTGAAAGATACTGTGTAAGCAGAAGTTCCTAGTGGAGCCGTAAGGCTTATGCTTTGAACACGGTTCCTCTTCATATGATCGTTGGTGTGCCCATATAAAATGATCGAACTTTCTCAATCAGCTTAACCATTCATTCCGTCTGCACAGGATTCGCAGTCAAGTGAAGGCTAAATGAACAGGTCTCCTGACAAAGTACCGTCGCCTGTCGAGGGTATGCTCCAAGTACCCGACACGCTATCATCCGATATCAATCCGACCATAGATATTGGAAGACCATCGGTGTCAGTCGACGCCAGTTGGAAGTCCCCCGTTTGGTTGTCAACGATACCTTCTAGGTCTCCACCTTCTCCATAAGTAGTGTTGTACCAACTACCGGTCACTATGGTGTCGTTGACTAAGAAGCTGAATGTACCAGAAAGGTCTCCACTATAATTACCGGAATAGGTACCATCATTAACGACATCGACGACAGGGTTGTTTACTACTACATCTACTGTACGTTGAGATCCGCCCAGATTATTCGAATCAATTCCGTTGACAGCAAAATAGTTCGCAACTTGGGTTCCCGTCAGTCCGCTGAAATCGTTGGCCAGTATCTCGGCAAGCATATCATTGGTCACACCAAACCTGCTGCAGGTATCATGAATACCGAACAGGTTATCCAGATTCCCTAACAAATAATCTCGCGCCTGGCCCATACTTACACCAAATTGCGCTAAATGAGATTCTGCAGTTGCCATGGCGGTTGTCTCCTTTTGCTTTTGTTTCCCCGTTCATTGGACTAACTACAGCGGAACTGTTTTGATATTCGAGAGTTCAGTTAGCTTCAATTAGCAAGGTAGTAAACAAATTTACAATTGCAACCTGCGGTCGCCGAATCAATCCTAAAAGGGATTCTATAGAGTCGAGGGAGAGTATAGGAATAAAGATATGCGCTGATTGATCAGGAAGTAACATTAGCAGACATGCCTAGTAAGGCTTGCTTATGGTGCATAGCAGCGGCTAAAGCGCCACATGCCACATGCTACATGCTACATGCTACATGCTACATAACCGCTTCGGGTTGTGGATTTAACGGATCAGTAGACTGACTGAGTATTGTCAAAACTAATGTGTAACTATTTGATTCTATTGGGTCCTAAAAGGGTGTTATAGGATGCTTTTAGGGAAGGTGTTTTTGTGTCTAACTTGTTGTAAATAAAAGGCTATTTTTTATTTTTTCCAGTGCTTATGGCCTGCGATATGTATTAGGGAGTGTTAATGTATGGGCAGACCTCTCCTTTGTTTCAATAGGGCGTCATTTGATGTACTTGATGTTTTTAAAGGAAAAATATTCGCGTATTATCCGTAATCTATCGGGTTGGCGTTTCGATATGTATTCAGATGAAATTTTGCCCTCAAGAACATGAAGTTGTTTTGAATGGTTAGAACGTGGCTTTGTATAAGGGCGTTACTTTCTGAAGACGAGCAGCCGAATATCAGGGAAAAGATGTGGTTGCAGAAGTAAAAGCGGGAAATAGGGACGTTATGCACAATGCTATCTATGGAT
>JAGSHA010000180.1 GCA_023954795.1 Oceanospirillaceae bacterium
AGTGCCTGGCCATTGGCGCCCGCGAAGGTTTCGTTGGTCAGCGTCAGTGTCGCCGTGGCATCAATGGAACCATCGTTGGCCGACGCTTCTGCGAAGGAGGTCGCGCTGTAGCTGAGCGACTTCACAACGGGATCTGCAAAATTGATGGCGAGATCACTGGTGGTTGCACCGGTAACTACGGAAGCATCACCGCCTACAAATGCAGCATCACCTAAGGTGACGGTGAGATCAGCAATGTCGTCGGCATCGAGGTGAGAGCCGGCTGTACCGGTGAAGCTGAGGGTCGCGGTTGTATCACTCGCCTTAACAAGCGACACACTCAATCCCGCCGGTACATTCGAGAAGGTCGCACCGGCCAGTGCCTGGCCATTGGCGCCAGCAAAGGTTTCGTTGGTCAGCGTCAGCGTCGCTGTAGCATCAATGGAGCCATCGTTGGCCGACGCTTCTGCGAAGGAGGTCGCGCTGTAGCTGAGCGACTTCACAACCGGATCTGCAAAATCGATGGCGAGATCACTGGTGGTTGCACCGGTAACTGCGGAAGCATCACCGCCCACAAATGCGGCGTCGCCCAACGCAACAGTAAGGTCAGAGATATCGTCTGCATCAAGGTGCGAGGCAGCTGTGCCGGTAAAACTGAGGGTCGCGGTTGTATCACTTGCCTTAACCAGGGAAGCACTTAGACCACCCGGGACGTTAGAGAAGGTAACATCAGATATTACCTGTCCATTTGATCCCACAAATGTATCGCCGATCAGTGTTAGTGTGGCTGTATCGGTGATGGAGCCGTCGTTATCCGTCGATTCAGAAAATGTGGTCAGATCATAGTTGAGCTCGATACTGTCAGCATCTGAGAAATTAATTGCCAGATTACTCTTTGTCGCCCCGGTGACAGAAGACGCGTCTCCCCCACTGAATGATGAATCACCAAGAGTAACGGTTAAGTCACTAACATCATTTAAATCTTCGTGAGACGTGGCATTACCGGTAAAGGTGAGAGTAGCTGTTGTATCACTGGTTTTTGTAACAACAGCGGTTAAACCAGCAGGAACATTGGTCACAACAGCACCTGTCAGCGCTTGTCCATTTGTGCCAACAAATGTCTCTCCGCCAGATAGGGTGAGGGTAGATGTTGTAGAGATCGAGCCGTTATTTGCCGAGGCCTCGACGAATGTATCTGGACTGTAAGACAGGGTGATTGATGGAGCAGACCCTCCACTACCAGAGTCACCCGTCTCTTCTTCGGTTTCTTCCTCAGCCGCTGAGCCACCAGTCAAGGAGTCATCACTCACCTCAACTTGCTCAGCCGCAGCTGTCAGACCACTACCAGAAAAGCTATCCTGAGCGTCGCTCAAATCACCGCTTGCGGCACCTGTTTCAATAGCATCGGCGGCTTCACCTTGGGTCACAGTCTGAATTTGAACCGCGTCTCTAAGCGCTTCAAGTACTTGCCCTGTATCCGCGTCCTCCAATGCCTGAGCAATACTGGTATTGGCATCGACCAATATCGCCGCCGCCTCATCGGCCATTGCGGCGACACTTTCTTGTAGTCCGTCTCTAATGGTTACATCGTCTATTGAATCCAGCGCTTTTTCAGCGGCACTATTAACGGTCGCTTCCAGCAGCGCTGCATCAGCCAGATCAACGGTATTGTCGCTTTCAGCAGCTTCGTTAATCTTCTCCGCCAACGCGTCAACAGTCGCCTGCATCGCTTCAACGGCCGTCAGCTCGTCGCCCGCGGCCCCCTGCATAACTGCTGCTGCCTGTACCAGCATGTTCGCCACTTTCAAGTTGGCGGACTGTATATCCAGTGCTGTGTCGATGGCGGCAGCATCAGCACCCTCTTTGGTCGCTTCCTCAATCGGGTCAAAGGTTTTCAGATCAACATTGGTGGGGAGCCCCAACGCTTCACTCACGGCCTGTTCAGCTTCTTCTGCACTTTTACCGGTCTCCACAATCGCCTGGACCAGTGTGGTGACCGGTGTAATTACAGTGGAGCCCTCTGGGGCTCTCAGGGTGCCTTCAAACGCCAGACCGGTAGAGATATCGGTACCACCAAACGCTACCAAACTGCCTTGACCAATCAGCGTGAAGTCACCGTTGGCATCCGTGGTGGTGGAGGTTTCACCCTCATCCAATACACCATTGCCGTTAGCATCAAGAAAGACCGTTGCGTCCTTGATATAACCATCGATCAGTTTACCGCTGGTTTGCAGCATGGAGTCAGCGTTCGCTAAAGCCAGATCACGGCTCGCATCATCAGATCCAACATTGGCGACAACTGAGCGCAAAGTAGCGATATCACTCGCACTGGCATCAAGATCTACCGAGTAATACTCGGCCACCTGAGCTTTATTGGCAAAAGCTTTTGCCGCAGCACCAAAGGCCGCATTATCAACCGATACATTATTGAGGGCGATCAGTGTCTGCAATATCGCATCGGCACGGTTGCCACCATTACCCGCGAGAATATTGCTCACATAATCCACCGCCTGCTGCATGTTTTCGGTGGTTACATTATCGGCAAGCAGGGTGTTGAGGAAACTAGATACGAAATCGGACGAACTATTATCTGCGGGGTAGAGGTTGAGGAAAGCACTGCTCTGGCTCAGATCCTCGGTCAGGAGAGCGAACCCCCGACCACTGCTGATGATACTTTCAAATTGTCCCAAATAGGTTGCGCCAGGAGCGGCATCAAACATACCTACAATCAGTTTAACGATATTGCTGCGATCAACTGCGGTTATTTCCATAGATTGCTTCAGCTCTGTAATGATGTCGGTTTTGAGCTTCGATATGCTTTTTCTGGAAATTACCCAGCCATCAGATCAACGCATGATGTTATAACCAGCAAAGCATATCACTACGGTAGCGGCGGGAAGGCGCAGTTTTCGGGTATAGGGCATTGATACCAAGACATGTAAATATCTGTATCAATATTCGCCATGCAGACACCTACACAAACGTTCAGCACAGCGGGCTGAATCTTTAAATCATGTCTGCTAACAAAACGAAGGCAACTTAGAATAGTCAGAACAAAGTCCTCCTGACAGAGGGGCCTTCCCTGAAGAGCATTTTCATACTCTTTTTTATCTACCGCGTTTAAAAGTAGAAGCCAACCTTAAGAATTTCCAACAAAAAATCGTAGTATGTCGTTTTTTTCATGCGCCAGATCAACAATCTGGCATGTATGGTGCTGTCATTGATGCGTCCACCAAAATAATCGTAACTAAGGCGGGGACAGGGGATACGGGTTTAACCCGCACCCTAACACTCGATTTTGACCTATTTCTGTCGTGGTAATTTACTCTGTCCTTTTGATCGCCGTCTCCGTATTCAGATCAGCCTCACCAGAAAGCCTCAGAACCTCAGCCCGCGCGCGATCTCGCAAAGCTAACGCCTGCTGCCAGAGGCTTTTTCCGTTCCCAACACGACTGGAGATCGGTTCACCGATGGAGATGATGATATGCCCCCGCCTTGGGAACCAGCTGTTCGCACGGAGCATGGATCGTGTTCCCCTTATCGCCACAGGCACCACCGGCAGCTGCTGCTGGCACGCTGTTGTAAATGCACCAAGATGGAAGGACCTGAGACCGGGCACGCGAGTGAATGTACCTTCCGGGAAAAAGAAAAGAGGCGTACTCCCTCCAACCTGATTCGCCAACCGAGTGATATCAGCATGACCCTGATCAGGGTCGAAACGAGCAACAAATTCGATACCGATCTTACGCAGCAGAAAAGCAATCAATTTCTTCTCTTCTAATTCCCCTTTGGCGACAAACCGTACACAGCGCGGCAAAAAACCCACCAGTGCGTAGCCATCCAGATAACTGGAATGATTGCAGACAAAAATACAACCTTGCCCCTGCGGCGGCAGGTGCTCAGCGCCTTCAAGCCGCACTGAAGTGCCCGTTAGCACGCCCAGAAGCCGGACCGCCTGCCGAATCACCCACCAACGTAACTCCACGCCGGGCAGCAACAGAAATGGCGGCAGAGCCAGGCAAAGCAGCAGACCGTAAAGGCTCCAGCCATAGACGGCAAACGCTGAGTTCAGAAACCGCTGCCATAACCTACCCAATCGTCCAGCCAGCCCCACCCGACCGATGCGCAGCCATTGCAACCAGTGACTTTCTGGTATCTCGCTGAGATTGCCGCCTTCATACAGCGCCTTACAGGCGGAACGGCGTACCTTGCCGCTGGATGTTTTCAGCACACGATTTGGTAGTACCAGCAAGACCTCATCCACCGGCTGTCCCAACAGATCTACAGCGAGCCGATTAATTTCATTACTCAGCTCCGCGCGACGAGAATCATCCTGCTGCCGGGTTTCTGCCATCACCACCAGGCGCTCAGTGCCTCGCTCGGGGCTCCGGCTACCAAAGACCACTACGCCGCCTTTACGGATTCCCTCCATGCTTCCTATCGCAGTTTCTAATTCCGCCGGATGAATATTGCGTCCCGCCAGTATAATCAGGTCCTTCTGTCTGCCGGTCACATAGAGTTCGCCTTCCGAGATATAACCAAGATCACCTGTTTCGAGCCAGTCACCATGAAACAGGACGGCGGTTTGCTCCGGGTTACGATAGTAGCCACTGGTTGAAGAGGGCCCCTGAAACTGAATCCGCCCTTCCTGTCGGTCTGGCAATTCCCGGTCACGGTCATCCACCACCCTAAGCTGATGCAGTGGCAACGCCCTTCCACAGGCGACCACTTCAATCGCTCCTTTCTCGTCAGCAGTGCTGGGCTCTGCCCAACCTGTGCGAGTAAAACGTTCACGCGCAATCAGACTCACCTTGGGTCCTCGCTGCAGAGTCGGAAACGCTAACCCTACGGTACTCTCAGCCAAACCATACACCGGCATCATCGCCTCGGATTTAAACCCACAAGCAGAAAATCGTTCACCAAATGCACGTAATGTCTGAGGACTGACAGGTTCTGCTCCGTTAAAAGCACAACGCCAGGAAGAGAGATCAAGCTGCTGGCGTGTCTCATCTTCGATTAGACGGACACAGTGTTCATAACCAAAATTAGGTGATGCTGATAAGGTACCCCGAAAGCGGTGGATCGCTTCCAGCCAACGCTGAGGTCGGGCAACAAAGCTAAGAGGCGACATAATGACCAGTTGCGCGCCATGATAGAGACTGCCGAACCAGGCCCCAATCAATCCCATATCGTGATAAAGCGGCAACCAGCTGACAAACACATCGCTGGAATTGGCCTTTACCACTTCCCCCATAGCGCGTACGTTCGCCAGCAAGTTGGCATGAGTCAGCACCACCCCTTTGGGTGTTCCTGTGCTGCCGGAGGTATACTGCAAAAAGGCGATATCCTCTGCGTGCAGTTTCGGCAGATCCGGGATATCACTATCGTTTTTTACCGCCGTTGCCGTCACCAGATGACGTAACGATCTCACCCGACTCAGCAGTAAACCGGCAAACGGTAAGGCTTCGGCCTGAGTCAGCATGATCCCGGCAGCTGCGTTCTGAACAATACTGACATGCCGGTTAAGATGATCTTCAATCTGACTGGTACGGCCCGGCGGATAGATCGGACAAGGGATACCGCCTGCGTACAGCACACCAAAAAAGCAGTAAAAATAGTCTTCGCAAGTCGGAAGCATCAGAACAACCGGCTCCTGAGGCCTTAAGTCCAGCTTTTGTAAGCCTGATGCAACCCGCATCGCTCCCACCTTCAGCTGACGAAAGCTGATCGTGGTACCCTCACTATCCGGGTCGTAAAGCCGTATGTGGGTTCGGTCTGGATGGTTTAGCAGATGCCATTCCAGAACGTCAGTAAGGGTCTCTGCTTGCTCAGGCACAAGGCAGGAATCCTGCAACACTACATCAACACGCTCAACCTCGGGCAAAACGGAGCCTGCTCGGCATTGCCCTCCCTGAATGGCTCTTAGAAGATCACGAGGCGTATCTGCACTGCTTAGCAGCGCGTCTGGGATCGCCACCTCAAATGTACGCTCAAGACGCAGCAACAACTCAACCCTGCCGAGGCTGTCAAAAGCGAAATCTTTATCCAAAGAACTGTCCAGATTCAGCTGAGCAGAAAGATGCTGCTGGGGATGTAACTCGCGTGCGACCTGCTTTACCGTTCGCAGGAGTTCGGTGGCAACACTCTGTGTTGTCCGGCTTGGATTATCCTTCAAAACTACCTCACTAGAGGTCGGTGCTCAGATATTAGTATAGGAAGATTGCTTCTATTAAGGGGGATTAGCGGCGGACGGGAAATTAAAAGCCTAAGGAACATATGAATAAGCTTTCAGCCTTAAGGCTGTTCATACGTGCTACCACATACTGATGAGACATCACGTGGCATTCCAACTCAGCGTCTCAGATAATGAATACCATCGCACATCGCAGATACAAAAAAGCCCCGGTCGCTAAACTAGGGCTTTTTCGCTGTAAATTCGGATGGCGGTGAGGGAGCGATTACTTCGCCCCTCCGGGGCCAGCGTCTCAAGCTCCGCTGTTGTCTCGCTAAGCTCACCTGCGCGGCGCGGGTCGATACCACGAGGGTTCTCACCCTCCCTTCAGATATCGCAGAAACAAAAAAGCCCCGGTCGTTAAACCAAGGCTTTTTTGTTATAAATTCGGATGGCGGTGAGG
>JAGSHA010000203.1 GCA_023954795.1 Oceanospirillaceae bacterium
AAAACACCAAACTCTTCCATTTTCAGCTTTTAAAAACCGCATTAACAAATACGGCTTTTATCAAAGAAAACCATGGCTTAGATTAATTACCGCGAGACAGTTCAGCGTCATAATTAAAAGTACCGTTTTGAACCACCGCGCCTAAATCCGCCTGATCAAAAGCCTGGGCTGCATTGTTGCCCGACAGGTCTACAGTGCTGGAGAAGCTCGTGCCTGCTGCGAAGTTGGCTTCCTTGGCTGACAGCTCGTAGTAGCTAGACGCAGATGCCGCACCTGATGCCAGAACCAATCCCAAAGCGATTGCAGAAGTTAAAGTTTTCATTGTGATGTCCTCGTTTCCCGTTGAAGTTGAGATCAATAATATATCCACTTACTGAAACGAAACTGAATAACAAAAATAAAATCAAACAAAAACCACGATTAAATTAGCGCTGTATATTTAGCTTTATAAGAGCGAGATAAAGAAAAGTTTTTAGGCAAAAAAAACACTATTTAGAGAATACTCAATGACGCACACCCCGCGCTTCGTTCCAGTACAATAACCAACCTCAAACAACTCAGCATCTTCACAAACGTTAGATCACCAAAATCTAACACTGTTAGCTCAATCTTTTCTTTGCCCAAAAGAGACGCAACCGGGTGCCGCACTCAACGTTACAAATCCATATCACTTCAGGAATCGTTATACCGCCCCAACTACCTCAGCCATAAAATATGATGCTAATATGAAGGGACCCGACAACGACAAGGAATAGACTGTGACTGTCAACGATACATCCGATGAACGCCGCCGCTTTACGCGCATCCATTTTGATGCTCAAACCGAGGTGTGTTATCAAGGAGAACAGCAAGCTGTACAGCTCGTGGATATTTCATTCAATGGCATGCTGATCCAGTCAGAGTCGCCTTTACCGGTCACTAAAGGTGAAACAGCTGAAGTGCAGATTCATCTTGGCGATAATCTGCTGAAAATACCTGTCGAACTGGCTCACCGCCACGATGATCACTACGGTTTCCGCATGGAGAACCTGGATATCGACAGTGCGACCCACCTGCACCGTTTGGTTGAATTAAATCTGGGTGATGAGAAGCTGTTTGAGCGCGAACTGGAACACCTAATCCCAAACAGCCATTAACCGTGGTTATTTAATTATCTCCTGTCAGATGGCATCCAGGGCTTCTGACAGGCAGGTCACACCCACCACTTCCATACCATTCAGACGATCTTTAGGTACATTAGCTTTAGGCACAATCGCACGACGGAAACCATGTTTCGCCGCTTCTCGAATTCGCTCCTGACCGTTAGGGACCGGGCGGATCTCTCCCGATAGGCCGACCTCTCCGAATGTCATCAAATCCTGCGGTAGCGCCCGGTCTCGGAAACTGGACACTACAGCTAGCAACAACGCCAGATCAGCGCCGGTTTCGAGCACCTTAACGCCCCCCACCACATTGACGAAAACATCCTGATCTCCGGTCATCAATCCCCCGTGTCGGTTCAGCACCGCCAGCAACATCGCCAGACGGTTTTGCTCAAGGCCCACCGCCACACGACGTGGGTTATTGACGTGAGACTCATCCACCAGCGCCTGTATTTCTACCAGTAGCGGGCGCGTGCCTTCCCACACCACCATCACCACACTGCCGGGACTGGGGTTCTCCGACTGCTGCAGGAATATCGAGCTTGGATTGCGCACCTCTTTCAGACCGTTTTCCAGCATGGCAAACACACCCAACTCATTCACGGCGCCAAAGCGGTTTTTATGGGAGCGCAACGTGCGAAAACGGGAATCAGAGGAACCCTCCAGCTGGAGCGAACAATCGATCATATGCTCCAGTACCTTAGGCCCCGCCAGCGATCCGTCTTTTGTCACATGACCTACCAGAAACAACACTGTGCCTGTTTGTTTCGCATAGCGCGTCAGATACGCTGCACCTTCCCGTACCTGAGAGACAGAGCCCGGCGCGGAACTGACATCGGCCACATGCATAACCTGAATGGAATCGATCACCATCAGCTTGGGCTTGATCTGATCTGCGGTGGTGCAGATCTGTTCAACCGACGTCTCGGATAACATCTTCAACTGATTGGTGGGCAATCCGAGACGATTCGCGCGTAGCGCCACCTGCTGCAGGGATTCCTCACCCGTGACATAGAGTGCAGGCATCTGCGCCGCCAGCTGGCACATTATCTGCAACAGCAAGGTACTTTTACCCGCCCCCGGATGACCACCGATCAGGATGGCAGAACCCGGCACTAAGCCTCCACCCAATACACGATCCAGCTCAACAGAGGCAGTGGAAAAGCGCGGCATCTCCTCAAGGTTAACCTCGGACAGGCTAACCACTTTTTTCTGCTGTCCCGCCCCACCTGCATACCCGTCGAAACGGACGTTACGCGATGCCGTTCCAGCACTTGCACTGGACAAACGAACTTCGGTCAAGGTGTTCCAGGCATTGCAGGCAGTACACTGGCCTTGCCATTTACTGTAATCCGCACCGCAGTCATTACATACGTAAGCTGTTTTTTGCCGGGCCATGCCGTTCTCCGATCAGGTAGATGAACCGCACATTCTACAAAATGCATGACTTCGGCGGAAAGTCTTCTTTATTTATGGAACGCAGCAATTACAATCGATGGACCGCATAACGATATAACAACGAGCTGGTCTTCAGACCGGCCTGAGGATAGAAGTGATGAAATTGGAAACCATTGCCGTACACGGCGGTTTTGAACCAGACCCAACCACTAAAGCAGTGGCCGTACCGGTCTACCAAACCACCTCCTACGCGTTTGATGATGCACAACACGGTGCCGACCTGTTTGACCTGAAAGTAGCAGGTAACATCTATACCCGTATCATGAACCCAACCACAGATGTGCTGGAAAAGCGTGTCGCAGAGATGGAAGGTGGTGTAGCAGCACTCGCCGTTGCATCCGGTATGGCAGCCATCACCTACACCATCCAGACCATCGTTGAAGTAGGTGACAACATTGTTTCTACCTCCGAGCTGTACGGTGGCACCTACAACCTGTTCGCCCACACACTGCCACGTCAGGGCATCGAAGTACGCTTTGCGAACAAAGATGACTTTGCCGATATCGAAAGCAAGATCAACGACAAAACCAAAGCGGTATACTGCGAATCAGTCGGCAACCCTTCCGGCGGTATCGCGGATATCGAAAAGCTGGCAGAAATTGCACACCGTCATGGCGTGCCATTGATTGTGGATAACACCGTACCGAGCCCTGCAATGTGGCGTCCAATCGAGCAGGGTGCAGATATCGTTGTGCACGCCGCGACTAAATATATCGGTGGCCACGGTAACTCACTGGGTGGCGTCATCGTTGACTCCGGTAAATTCCCTTGGGCTGATAACGCTGACCGCTTCCCATTGTTGAATACGCCAGACGTGTCTTACCACGGTGTGGTTTACACTGAAGCCTTTGGTCCTGCTGCATTTATCGGCCGCTGCCGTGTTGTGCCTCTGCGTAACATGGGTGCAGCACTTGCACCAATGAATGCGTTTTTGTTGATTCAGGGTATCGAGACCCTGTCCCTGCGTATGGAACGCATTAACGAGAACACTCAGAAAGTTGCTCAGTATCTGGAAAACCAAGATTCTGTTGCTTGGGTGAAATACGCAGGCCTGGAAAGCCACGCAGACTACGCACTCGCGCAGAAATACATGAACGGAAACGCTTCCGGCATTCTGAGTTTCGGTCTGAAGGGCGGACGTGAAGCAACACGTCAGTTCTATGATGCACTGCAGATTTTCACCCGTCTGGTGAACATCGGTGACTGTAAGTCACTGGCATCTATTCCGGCTGAAACCACCCACCGTCAGCTGAACGATGAAGAGCTGGCTTCCGCAGGTGTATCTCCGGAAATGGTGCGCCTGTCCGTGGGCATCGAACATATCGATGATCTGCTGGCAGATCTGGAGCAGGCGCTGGCGGCGGTATCTTAATCAGCGAAACAGCTGATTAAGTTTACCCCATAGAGAACGGGCGCTGTTGGCGTCCGTTTCTTCATCCGACTTCATCATATCGCGCAGCAACTCTATTTTACGTATTGCGACGCGATACTGGTCATCGACTTCAATCTGGCTGCAGGCATTGAACTCCAGGTCATTTAGCAGACCGTCGCTCAAACCATACACCCAGCCGTGCACATTCACTTCCTGCCCACGGGCCCAAGCTTCCTGGACAATCGTACTTTCACACACATTGTATGCCTGCTCGATCACATTCAGCTCGCACAGACGATCCAGATGCTCCTGAGGTTCATCGGCCCAAGCCGATAGCAATTCCTTATGCTTGTTGTATACATTGCGAATATGGCGCAGCCAGTTATCAATCAAACCATGCGGGGCAGTTTCAATGGCCGCTTGTACACCACCACATCCGTAGTGGCCAACAACCATAATGTGCTTAACTTTCAGCACCTCCACAGCATATTGAATGACAGACAGACAATTCATGTCCGAATGCACAACCAGATTCGATACGTTTCGGTGTACAAATAGCTCACCCGGCAACATACCGACAATCTCGTTGGCTGGCACTCGACTGTCAGAACACCCAATCCACAGGTATTCCGGTGCCTGCTGCTGAGCCAGCGTTTCGAAAAACTGAGGGTTCTTGTCGCTGACTTTTTCCGCCCATTCGCGGTTACTTTCAAGTAAAGGCGTGAGTGGTTTCATAAGTTCCTAACATTAACTCTATTCAGATTAAGGGATTATTGGTACGCCGTCAGACGTTGTTCTCCGCCCCTAAAAAAGGGACCCGTAAGCCCCTTCATTTTTAATTATTATTTAGCTGTTCTGATCTTCGTGATACTTCGCACTCAGTTCGTGGACAGCATCCACAAACACCTTCGGCGCGGCGGGATCAACAAACTGATGAATACCGTGACCAAGGTTAAATACGTGGCCACTGCCGTTCCCGTAAGAAGCCAGAATATTGCCCACCTCTTCACGGATACGTGCTTCCGGTGCGTACAATACGCTTGGATCCATATTACCCTGCAGGGCAACACGATCGCCCACACGGCTACGCGCATTACCAATATCGGTTGTCCAGTCCAGACCCAGTGCATCAGCACCCGCATCAGCGATCTGTTCCAGCCACTGGCCACCGTTCTTGGTGAACATAATCACGGGCACTTTACGTCCGTCATGTTCACGGATCAGGCCCGATACAATCTGCTGCATGTACTTGAGGGAGAACTCACGGTACATCGGACCGCTCAGCACACCACCCCAGGTATCAAAGATCTGAACGGCCTGAGCACCAGAACGAATCTGCTCATTCAGGTAATCCGTCACCGACAGCGCCAGTTTGTTCAGCAGTTCATGCAGAATTTCCGGTGTTGCATACATCATCTTCTTGATGTGACGGAAGTCCTTGCTGGAACCGCCTTCAACCATATAGGTTGCCAGCGTCCAGGGGCTGCCAGAGAAGCCGATCAATGGCACACGACCGTTCAGTTCTGAACGGATGGTTTTCACCGCGTTCATCACATAATCCAGATCGGATGCGGAATCCGGCACTGGCAGGTCAGCCACATCCTGTTCCGTACGGATAATTTTCTTAAAGCGCGGACCTTCACCGACTTCAAAATACAGACCCAATCCCATTGCATCAGGAATGGTCAGAATGTCTGAAAACAGGATCGCTGCATCCAGTTCGTAGCGCTCCAGCGGCTGAATGGTCACTTCACACGCCAGCTCTCTGTTTTTACACAAGCTCAGAAAATCACCGGCCTGAGCGCGGGTTGCGCGATATTCTGGCAGATAACGTCCAGCCTGACGCATCATCCAAACCGGGGTTGCATCCACTGGCTCACCCAGCAATGCACGCAAAAAACGATCGTTTTTCAATTCAGCCATTTTGTCAGCCATACACAAGAGTTAAGAAATTCGAATGCACCTATTCTACTTACTTCACAGCATAAATGCGCTGCAACTTGAGCATAGGTTTCTGAAGCAGATCAACGCTTCAATCAGTTGTTTGTTCGCTATAAAAAAGGCCGCAGATAGCGGCCTTTTTCAGTACAGCTCAGATCAGACTTCCAGATAATCCAGAATGCCTTCTGCCGCTGTACGACCTTCAAAAATTGCGGTTACAACCAGATCAGAACCACGCACCATGTCGCCACCGGCAAACACTTTTGGATTCGTTGTCTGGAAAGCAAAATCACCCGCTTCCGGTGCTTTGACGCGACCATCTTCGTGAAGTTCGATACC
>JAGSHA010000135.1 GCA_023954795.1 Oceanospirillaceae bacterium
ATTTCATACTTCACCCTGCTTTTTTAGCGAGTTTTATTTTTAGATGGTGTTGAGGAACCTACGAATAAGTCCGAAACGACTCTGGCTTTCAGAGCAATTCGAGATCAAGGCAGCGATTACAGCCATGCTGGTTGTCTGGCGAAAATCGCTAACGTAGAGATCGGGTTGCTCTAAAAGCCCCGAAGGGCGGGTGTTAAAACAGCTTTCTGCTTTGTCAGGCAGCTTGGAAAGGACCAGTCATTCCACTGCTCTGCCTTTCGCACATAAAGCTGTTTTATCTCCCGCAGAGAAAGTCTCGGACTTATTCGTAGGTTCCTCAACACCATCTAAAAATAAAACTCGCTAAAAAAGCAGGGTGAAGTATGAAATTTAAAGCTATATGTTTTGCAACAGCTGCAGTGATGGCTGCTCCAATGGCCGCGCAGGCTGATGCAACCTTGTATGGTTCTATGCGTATCAAAATGCAGAATCTGGATAACCAGAGCCTTAATATTGCAGACAACACGTCACGTATCGGGATCAAAGGGAGCACCGAACTCTATAACGGGATGAAAGGGCTTTTTCGTTTTGAACAAGCTCTGGATACCGAAGCCGGTGCACTTGGCAGAGGCAGGATAGGCAGTATCGGTATTGCGGGTGATTTTGGTACCGTCCTTATGGGTAAGCAATGGACCTCGTTTGCATTGTGGACCATTCTTCCGGTCCATCAGGTTGATAACACCACAGGCCCTTTGAGCGCAGGTTACGCTGCACGTTTTACACGTGAAGCGATGATTCAGTACTTTTCACCGAAGTTTGGCGGTTTCCAGTTTGCCGGTGCGATTACGGCAGACAGTAACGCAAACGGTGAAGATGTAGATACATATAACCTGTCTGCCAAATACGCCACGGGTGGCTTAGCTTTCACGGCGTCTACCGTTGGGTTTCAGGATATCGATGCCAACGTGACCGCTGCAACAGCCTCCTATAAGTCTGACAAAGTTTATCTGGCGGCCCGTATCGCGGACGACGAACGAAATGTTGGCGCTGAAAGTTCCTACGTCGTGACCGGTTCATACGCGATGGGGAATACCCTCTTGTTAGCTAACTACGGCGATGATGATAACGAAGCGAGCGAAGAGTGGTCGATCGAAGTGCGCCAGAAGTTAGGTAAACAGGCACGCGTCTTTGCTGCATACACTGATCAGGGCGCATCCGATGGCATTGAAGTGGGTTATCGAGTCGACTTCTAAGGCCTTTTCCTGGTGAGACCAATTTTTAGTGTGTGTTAGTCCGTTAAACAGGAGGATGGCTACCCCCTTCTAGCCGTCCGGCGTTTAACGGAGCTAACCAGATATGCTTGTTTAGAGGGTTGTCGCCAGCCCTCTTTTTTTGATTTAAGCGCCACGTTTTTTTGGGTGCAGAGTGTCAGGCACAAAGTGGCTGTTATCTGCTTTCTTATTGTTGGTAGCTGAACGAGGGGCTGGAAGCAATATTGGCAACACAGCGTTCGTCCGGTGCTGTGTTTATTCGGGCAATCTGGGCTTAAACTGAAGGGACGTTAACTTTCCTTTTCAACTTTTTTGTCTGTCCCGAGGCTTTGCCTATGTCTGATCAGCAAGCGTCTGATCCATCATACAATTCTCAGTCCGATCCAGCCCGAGCCGGGTTTGGTGAATTCGTAGCCCTGATGGCGTTGATTATGTGTCTGGTGGCCTTGTCGATTGATGCCATGTTACCGGCGCTCGATCAGATGGGAACCGCGCTTAATGTAGCTGCGGCCAATGATATTCAGCTGGTTATTTCAGTTGTATTTCTGGGGGTTGCTACGGGGCAGTTGATCTATGGGCCGCTGGCGGATGCGAAAGGCCGAAAACCCACGGTCTACCTGGGGTTTGCCCTGTTTATCGTCGGTACCTTGTGCTCGTTGTTTGCGCAGGATCTGCAAATGATGTTAATCGGGCGTTTTTTACAAGGCTTGGGTGCGGCAGGGCCGCGTATCGTTACTGTTGCGATTGTACGAGACCAGTACAAGGGCAAAGAGATGGCGCGGGTGATGTCGTTGATTATGACGATATTTATCCTCTGTCCGGTGGTTGCTCCGTTATTGGGGCAGGGCGTGTTACTGGTGGCAGGCTGGCGTGAAATATTCGGATTGCTGCTGGCATTGGCGTTGATCGCCGTGGTCTGGTTCGGGTTACGACAGCATGAAACCTTGCCGCAGGAACGTCGTATTCCAATTTCGGCTAAACGTGTACTGGCGAATATCAAAGAAGTGATTGGGCAACGCGCAGCGCTGTCTTACATGATTGCGCTGGGGTTTGTGTTCGGCGCATTTATCGGTTTTCTCAGTTCGATTCAACAGGTCCTACAGGGACTCTATGATCTGGGGGTGATGTTCCCTGTGTACTTTGCGGTGCTGGCGATCAGTATTGGTACTGCGTCTTACACTAACTCCCGGCTGGTGATGCGCTTTGGTATGCGTTCACTGGCGTTGATAGCCACGTCATTTATTACTGGCTTCTCCGTGCTGGCGTTGCCGTTGTTTTATCTGTTGGGTGGTTTGCCTCCGCTGTGGTTGTGGATGGCGTATCTGTTGCTGACACTGTTTTGCGTGGGCTTGTTGTTTGGCAACCTGAATGCGATGTCGATGGAACCTTTCGGCCATATTGCCGGGATGGCATCTGCCATTGTCGGGGCGATATCCACCTTCATTGCAGTGTCGATGGGCACCGTGGTCGGACAACTTTTTGACGGCACTGTGTTGCCGATTGTTGGCGGATTTGCGTTGCTGGGTGGTCTGGCTTTGTTTGCGATATGGCAAGCATGCCGACGTTGCGAAAAACCGGTCACCGTATGATTTTGACCGATACCGAGTGAGAAAAATTTGATGAATACCCCTTATGAATTGTTAGGTGGTGAAGCAGGCGTGCGTCAATTGTCGCAAGAGCTTTACCGGGTGATGTCGGGCAGTGCGGATGCTAAGACTATTCGTGATATGCACGCTGAAGATCTGAGTGGCGTCTCAGATAAGCTGTTTATGTTCTTGTCCGGCTGGCTGGGTGGCCCCAATCTCTATCTGCAGAAGTACGGCACGATCTGCCTCTCTACGCCACACTCCAAATACGCCATTGGTCCGGCAGAGCGGGATCAGTGGCTGGCCTGCATGGACGGTGCACTGGACAATGTGGGTGCATCAGCCGACCTGAAAGCGATGCTAAAAGAACCGATGTTCAATCTCGCCGATGTGATGTGTAACCGGGACTGAGTTAAGGCTCAGTCGGTTCCTTCGATCTTCTATCAATGATCTTTTTATCCGTTGCACGACGTCTTCTGTTCGAGTCATCCGGTACTTTTTTGGTGATGCCTTCCAGTGGTAAACGGACGGTGATTTGCAGACCAGGCATAGCGTTTTCGATGCTCAGAATACCTTGATGCGCCGTGACGATCGCTTGCACCAGCGATAAACCTAATCCTGTACCTGACTTGTTGTGACCGTTTTCACTGCGGTAGAAGCGTCGGGTGATGTGGTCTAGCTCCTCATCGGGCAGGCCGGGACCGTAGTCCCGAATCTGCAGCAGGGCGTGATCTTTCTCTTCACTGACGTTGATCTCAATCAGCTGGCCGCAGCTGGCGTACTTAAAGGCGTTTTCCAGCAGATTCGTGACACACTGGAAAATCAGGTTCGGATTGCCGTTGAGCTTCACCGGCTTGGCGTAGAGCTTAAGCTCCTGTCCCTCCACTTCGGCCAGTGGCCCGTAGATTTCCAGTACGGAACCGAGCATCTCATCGAGGTGAAAAATCTCGCTGCTGTGCGGTTTACCCGCTTCCAGTGCGGCAATATTGAGCGCGGCATTAAACACCGTCAGCAGGTGATCCACTTCGTCTGTCGCTTTATCCAGTGCCCTTTGTGTCTCGGGTTCCTGGACCTGATCTCGCGTATCTTCCAGCAGGTTCCGCACACGGGTGAGGGGAGTACGCAAGTCATGGGCAATATTGTCAGAGACACTTTTGACGGCTGTGACGGTATCGGAAATCTGCGACAACATGCGGTTGAGATGAATGGCGAGGCTGTCGAACTCCTTTTCCTGACCACGGATTGGAATACGCTGATCCAGATTGCCGCCATCAATCACATCTTCACACAGATCGTTGATGGAGCGGATACGGCGCAAGACATAAGCGCTGGCAATCAGACCGCCAATCGCACCGCTGCCCAGAGTGATAAAGAGCGTCAACTGAACCCAGAACACCATCTTTTCAGCATGGTAGTGGTCGGTATAGTCAAAGCCGTAGATCAGGGTGTTTTTGTTCGGCAGTACCAGCTGTGAAATCATCAAAATCCGCGGTTCGTTTTTGATCATCGCTTCGGCCAGTTCAATATTCGGGCCGACCTTCTCATCGAGAAAACTCAGTTCGCCGATGTCGCCAATGGTCAGGACATTGGTTTTCAGGCGGTAGTGAAGAATGCCGCCGCGCCGCCACTCCTCAAATTGTTTGATCATCGTGCCAGCTTGCGCCTGATCCTGTAGCTGTTTGTGGGAGGTTTTCAGAAAGTTGGTCAGGAAGTAACTGTCGGCGGACATCGGGGTGTTGTGATTGCGGATTACCGACAGGGCTGTCAGCAGGGTGACCAGCAACAGTAACCAGACCGAGAACATGATCCCGATACGTGAGATGGAGACACGGATTTTCATGGCTCAGGCTTCGATTTTGTAGCCGGAACCACGCACCGTATGGATCAGCTGTTTATCATAGGGTTTATCCAGCTTGTTGCGCAGTTTGCTGATATGCACATCGACCACATTCGTTTGTGGATCAAAGTGGTAACCCCAGATCTGTTCTAGCAGCAGGGTGCGGCTGATCACTTCGCCGCGATGTTGCAGCAGGAACAGCAGAATGCGGTATTCGGTGGGTTTTAGCTCCAGCGGATCGCCTTGCCGGCTGACCTTATGGGATAACGTATCCACATTCAGATCGTCCATCTGGATCATATGATCCTCGGCCAGTACCAAGGGTCTGCGCAGTAGTACGCTGACCCGCGCCTGTAACTCGCGGAAGGAAAAGGGCTTGGTGAGGTAATCATCGGCTCCCGCTTGCAGGCCATCGACACGATCATCCACTGTCGCCATCGCGCTGAGTAGCAGTACAGGTGTTTTATTTCCCAGACTGCGTAACGCTTTAAGAATTTTGATTCCATCGACCTTCGGCAACATGCGGTCGAGAATGATGGCGCTAAAGGTTTCAGTACTTGCCAGAAACAAACCATCCTCGCCATTGTCGGCGCTTTCCAGCTGGAAGCCCTGCTCTTCCAGACCTTTGCGGATAAAGCCGGAGACTTCCCGGTCATCTTCTATCAACAGTATTCGAGACATAGTGTTTCTGACATCGCTTTTGGCATCGCATCCGTGGAGTGCTGTAGGTCGATTAAGTCATAAGGTGTGCCTTGCATCAAGGTACAGACCGATCAAAAAAATTCATGTCTAAAAACCGCTGTCGTGATTGTAAGTCCTTTTTAATCAGTGTGTTAGGTGTTGGTTCTGTGGCTGATTTGTTCATGAAACAGATGAAACATTAACAAAACTTAACTCAATCACCAGCTCTCCTTAATACGGCGGGCGTCATTCTCTCAAGCAATCTAAAGAATCCCTTCCGGCTCTGCTACAGAGTCGATGGGCCCGTTAATTCCGTGAGGGAGACGCAGTCATGAGTGACGTGTCCGGTGTCAGTAATACCTCTTCGGTGTTTGATCAGATCAATCAGGCGAATAAAGCCAACAGCACGGCATCTGCATCCAGCACTGATTCGCAAAGTGACATGTTTATGGAGCTGTTGATAGCGCAGCTACAAAACCAGAGTCCGACCAGCCCCACCGACACGAGCCAGTTTATGTCGCAGGTGACAGAGATGTCGATGGTGGAATCGCTGGCCAATATGGAAGCCGCCATCGGTGATATGTCGAGCAGCTTACTGGGCAGCCAGAGCGCACTGCAGGCTTCTTCCATGGTGGGTCAGAACGTCTTTGTGGAAACCGATAAAGCGATGATCAGTGCCGGTCAGGATGAGATCAACGGGGTATTAGAGCTTCCGGCTAGCTCATCTCAGGTGCGCGTGCAGGTCTATGACCAGAACGACACCTTGGTGGATACGGTTGAACTGGGACAACAAGCATCGGGTGATATCGAGTACAGCATCGATACCTCTGAACTGCCTGCGGGTGAGTACCGATTGGTTGCTCAGGCAGAGGTCGATGGAAAGGTGCAGTCACTCGACAACTTCGTCTCCCATTCCGTGGAGAGCGTCACGCTAGGCCAGAACGGTGTGGGAATGACCGTGAACACCGCATTGGGTGGCACGTCAATGGGACAAATCAAGCAGATCGCAGCCTGAGGAGAGTGAATCATGGCAGGGTTTAATACAGCAATTACAGGCATCAAAGCCGCCACGACCAGTCTGGATGTGATCGGTAACAATATCGCAAATGCCAGTACGGTCGGTTACAAATCGTCCAGCGTGCAGTTTGGTGACATCTACACCACCGCGGTGGTCGGGGCGGGGTCCAGTAATGTGACCGGTTCCGGGGTGACGGTGATGGATATCCAGCAGGATTTCAGTGGTGGCACGACCGAATTCACTAACAATAATCTGGATCTGGCGATCGACGGTTCCGGCTACTTTGTGCTGGACGATGGTCAGGGCGGCGTGACGTACACCCGAGCCGGTAACTTCGGTTTGGATTCAGACGGTAATATCGTCTCCAGCAACGGTAAAAACGTGCAGGGTTACGGTGTTGATGAAAGCGGTAACCTGCTGCCCGTAGGGGACCTGAAGGTTGATGAGACCGAAAGTCCACCGAAGGCGACGGAAGCTATTTCACTGGCGGTGAATATTGATTCACGTTTAGATTCAGCCGAGTTGGTCACCCCCTATGATAAAGACAACGCCGATAGCTTTACGCACAGTGCTACGGTGCCCACGTTTGACAGTCTCGGGAACGAGCAGACCATTAAGGTGAACTACGTTGAACAGCCGCCACACCGTGAAGTGCAGACCCTTGATCTGACCTCCAATGGTGGCGGCTTTGCGGCTGGCGATTCGGCTGAAATATCCGGTGTTACGGTGGACCTCGACCATCTGTTCAATGGCACGACCGCACAACAGGATGCACAGATCGACGCGTTGATGGCGGGTGACCCGCGCATCGCCAGCGTCAGCGTTGATGGTGCTAACGAAGATATCCAGATCACCTTTAAAGCCTCCGCCACCGATGTGGACAATGTGCAGGTGGGCAGTGTGAGTATTGCCGCAGTGGGCGGTCAGTTTTCAGGTATTACCTCCACCAATCTGGCGGCTAATGAAGTTCACACCTATGACTTGAACGATGGCGCGTTCGATATCAATGGTTTTTTGGTGGATGACACTGTCCTGAAAATTGGTGGCGTTGATATTCAGCTGACGGCGGGTATGACCGAGCAGCAAGTCGCGGAAACGGTCACCGCGCAACAAGCCCAGATTCTGGATCAAAACCCGGATGTGGAATCGGTTGAACTGGTCAATAACGGCAGTGACTATCAGATAAAGATCACCTATGACGCACTGGCGGGTAACGTGCAGGACGACGCGCTGTCGGTGACTGCGGGCACCAGTAACGGTGTGCCAGTGATGAATAATCAGCAGGTAGTTACCGGTGATAACTCCTTCGACGGGGTGTACAGCGTGTATGCCTATCTGGATGGCGAAGAGCTATTGGATATCGGTAAGCAGGTGGATCCGGGTGAAGTCGGAGATGCCTCCGGCGCCACTGAGCCGGGCAAGATTATCATGACCTTTGATCCGACCAGCGGTCTGCTCAGCTCCGTCAACGGTGACAACGTTGTACTGGGCGGTACTGCGCCAGAACTGACCATCAAAGGGGCCGATCCGGCGAACCCGTTGACCGAAGTGTCACTCAACCTGTCAGGTACTACCCAGTTTGCATCGGAATCCAGTCTGCGTTCCTCGTCTCAGGACGGGTATACCAAAGGTGATCTGGTGGGTGTGAGCTTCTCCGAAACCGGTGAGATGGTTGCCAG
>JAGSHA010000111.1 GCA_023954795.1 Oceanospirillaceae bacterium
GACTGTACTGGCTTCAGTCTTTCTGTTTGGCGATATCGACGTTCCAAAATGGCTGTTTAATACGACCAAACTGATTGGTGACCTGACCATACCGCTGATGCTGTTTACGCTGGGGGTATCACTTGCAAGCTTAAAGATGGGCAGCCTGAAAACCGCCGTTGCTTTATCGTGTTTGCGTCTTGGAATGGGCTTCGGCGTAGGCGTTGGGATTGTTGCAGCGATGGGGTTTACAGGTCCGGCTGCGGGCGTGGTGATTGTTCAATGTGCGTTACCAGCCGCCGTATTCAGTTACCTGTTTGCTCAGCTTTATGATCAGCGTGCAGAAGAGGTGGCGGGGGTCGTTATCGTATCGACGTTTATGGGTTTTGCGGCGCTGCCTGCATTGCTCTGGTACGTGCTGTGATGATAGAAGCTGTGATGATAGAAGCTGTGATGATAGAAGCTGGATAGGCCCGCGTATCACACGCCGAAGGCATCGGTGTCACCGAAGATGTAAGCCATTCAGTGCCGCTCCATCACTCGCTTAAGCACTCAAACACATCATTGATCAGCTCATCGATGTTGGCGTCACTATTCGCACGGGCGTACACACGCAGACCTATCAGCTGCATCTGTAAGAAACGCGCCATGCGCCTGACATCTCTGTTGCGATCCAGCTCGCCCTGCTCCTGAGCCTGCAGCAACACGGCCGCAAACGCGCCTTCCATAACACCCAATAAGCGTTTCGCTTCCTCTAACAACATCCCGTTGTCTTCAGTCAGCTCAGAAATTGTTTTAACCAGCATACACATTTCACTGGGTGCGGTTTCACCATCCTGCAGCGCATCCCGCATAAAATGCTTCAGGGCATCCACGGGTGACCCATAAGCATCAGTGTATTCAGACAGACGGGCAACACCGGATTCGGCGTAATACTGCAACGCCTCTTTAAACAACCCCTCTTTGCTGCCAAAGGTTGCGTAAATACTCCCCGGACGCATGTCGATATGCTCCTGAAGATGACGCATAGATGTGGCGTGGAAGCCTTTCTCCCAAAAAAGGTGCGTCGCCTTTTTAACGGTGGCGCATCGATCATGTCTTGCAGGGTTAGGCATATCATCACCTTTTGAACATTTGCTAAAATTTTAACTTGAACGACTGTTCACGTCCAGTTAGGATACAGAAATGAACAGTCGTTCAAGTTCGATATTGCGGGATAAACCAAGCCTTCTTATCCGCGAAAACGAATGAACGATCAAATAACCAGACATGATCCTGAACAGCACTTCATGCGTGCGACGTTCTGAATCGCAGACTTTCGAGAGACTTATGAGCAAAGAATACGTACCACCACAGGTTTGGACATTCGACGCTGAGAACGGCGGCGACTGGGGCAAGATCAATCGTCCGATATCGGGCGCAACCCATGAGGCTAAACTACCTCAGGGAAAACACCCCTTGCAGCTGTACTCAATGGGCACGCCCAATGGTCAGAAAGTCACCATTATGTTGGAGGAGATACTTGCACTCGGTCAGCAGGACGCAGAATACGATGCGCATCTTATTCGTATTGGAGAAGGTGATCAGTTTTCCAGCGGCTTTGTGGAAGTGAACCCTAATTCGAAGATTCCAGCCTTGTTGGATGTATCCGGCGAACAGCCAGTGCGGGTATTCGAGTCAGGTTCCATTTTGCTCTATCTGGCTGAAAAGTTCGGGCTCTTCCTGCCACAAAATATATCCGAACGCACAGAGGTTCTTAACTGGCTGTTTTGGCTGCAGGGTTCTGCCCCTTACCTCGGTGGCGGCTTTGGACACTTCTATTCTTACGCACCTGTAAAAATTGAATACGCGATCGACCGCTTCACCATGGAAGTAAAGCGCCAG
This sequence comes from Oceanospirillaceae bacterium, assembly GCA_023954795.1. GTDB lineage: Bacteria > Pseudomonadota > Gammaproteobacteria > Pseudomonadales > Balneatricaceae > Pontibacterium. The sequence goes on from JAGSHA010000111.1 coordinate 1,864, forward strand.
CTTGATCTGTTAGACAAGCAGCTCGCGAAAACACGTTTTATTGCAGGAGACGACTACAGCATCGCAGATATAGCGATCTGGCCGTGGTATGGCAACGTGGTACGGGGGACTGCTTACAACGCAGCAGAATTCTTAGATGCAGAAACCTACACACACGTTCAGCGCTGGGCGGAAGACATTGCACAACGTCCGGCCGTACAGCGGGGTGCCATTGTGAATCGTACGTGGGGAGAGCCTTGGGAAATGCTTGCGGAACGTCATGAAGCATCCGATATAGACGCGGTATTGAAGCTCAAAAACACATAAATCTAAGCACCCTAAAACGCTGCTCAGTTTAAAGGACACCATCATGTTGAAGTTTTACTTTCACCCGACTCCCAACCCAATGAAGGTCGCTCTGTTTCTCGCCGAATCCGGTCTGGAATACGAAGTCATCGCCGTGGATACCCGTAAAGGAGAGCAGCATTCTCCAGATTTCAGGCAGATTAATCCAAACGCTAAAGTCCCAGCAATCGACGATAACGGAACCATCGTCTTCGATTCGAACGCGATTCTTCTATATCTTGCGGAAAAAACCGGGCAGTTTCTTGTTAAGGAAGAAGACCGTGGTCAGTTGCTGTCCTGGCTGATGTTTATCGCATCCGGCTTAGGTCCCTATTCCGGGCAAGCGGTTCACTTCCAACATGCCGCGCCTGAGAAAAGCCCCTATGCGATCAATCGCTACCGTCGTGAAGCACAGCGACATTATCAGATCCTTGATGATCGCCTCGCTGATCGGGAATTTATCGTGGGTGGTACCTATTCTATTGTTGATATCGCCGCCTGGGGCTGGATCGATAAGGTCATCCCTGTGCTGGGGGAAGGCGAACTGGAACATTACCCTAATCTGAAACGCTGGTTCCAGACAGTTGATGCACGCCCAGCGGTCGCCAAAGCCCGAAACGTTGGCAGTGATATCAGCTTTAAATCTGACGTTGATGAAGAAACGAAACGCGCCCTCTTCCCGCAGAACTATCCATCCTAAGACGCCAGCATAACCAAGGCAGTGACTTCAATGCCCAACATCACGATGCAGTTTGAAGTCACGCCTTTCAGCGGAGAGATGACACCCCGCGTTGTTAGCTCAGCGCTTCAATCACGAAATCGATGCGGTCCTGCCCCCAAAACACCTCTTCACCCACAATAAAGGTTGGCACACCAAAACCGCCCTTTTCGATCAATTCAGCGGTATTTTCCGCCAAAGTCGCCGTTGATTGCGGCTGATCTATCACCTCTGACAGGCCGAACTTGTCGACCTGTGAAGCAATAAAGTCTGGATCAGCGATATCTGCATCCTCACACCACAAACCGCGACCGATACTGATCGCCATCTCCAGCCCCTGACCTTTCTCCTTCTCAGCAGACAACACCAGTGCGTCAGCAAGCGTTTCGTTGCAAGGATAGTGCGCGGGGTGCAAATTGATGGGAATACTCAAACGCTGACTCCAGCGCGTTAACTCCTGCAACCGATAGGTTTGCCGGTTGGGCGAACGTTTCTTCAACGGTAATCCGCCCGTCTCATCAAACAGGCGGGCAATTTCGATCGGTTTTACGATCAGATCAAAATCATGATCAGACCGCACACGAAGTAGCTGCTCTGCTGCAAACAATGACCAAGGTGAATTAAGACAGAAATAATACTCTACACTCGCCATACTGCGTCCTCGTTGAATCATTCCATTTTCAAATATGAGCAAACGGATAGCAGCTTACCAGACACTACCCGCTTCACGTTAGAGCAACGCCTGCCGGATATCCTTCAACATGGCATGAAGATAGGCCATAAAACGCCCCGCATCACCGCCATTAATCGCCCGATGATCAAACGAGAGACATAACGGCAACATCGTCGCAGGCACAAACTGCTCACCCTCCCATACGGGTTTGATGGCCGACTTGGCGATACCAAGAATCGCCACTTCAGGTCCGTTGATAATCGGCGTAAATCCTGTCCCACCAATTGCTCCCATACTGGAGATGGTAAAACAACCACCCTGCATATCGGCCACGCTGAGTTTACGATCACGTGCCCTCTGACTCAGATCTGCAATTTCCAGCGACAGCTCACTAATGTTCTTTTTATCGGCATCACGAACCACCGGCACCACCAGCCCCGCAGGAGAGTCCACAGCAAAACCTATATGGACGTAGGATTTGCTGATCAGTTGGTCATTCGCCGGATCAAGTGCCACATTAAACTGCGGGAACTGGCGTAACGCCCGGGCAACAATCGCAATCATAAACGGCAGCAATGTAGGCCGACGTGGTAAACCCTGTGCGTCGGGATCAATCGACCGGCGAAACGCCTCAAGGTCGTCGATCACGACCTCATCGAACAAAGTCACATGGGGGATGTTCAGCCAGCAGCGGCTCATATGTGCAGCGGTTGCTTTGGCGATGCCCGATAACGGTTGCTGCTCAACCTCACCATAACGCGTGAAGTCTTCCAGCGGGATCACCGGAATACCCTGCCCCTGAACGGCAGCAGGTACCGGCTTATCTGCGGTCAGCCGCTGTTTAGCATAGGCTTTCAGATCTTCTTTCAGAATACGGCCGCGCTTACCACTACCAGACAGTTCCAGCAGATCTATCCCCAGTTCACGCGCCAGCTTGCGTACCGCCGGGCCTGCATTAATCTCGCCCCCCGATATGACAGGTGTCTCACCTGAGATAATCGGAGGCTGAACCAACGGCGCTGATACTATGGATTTCTCCTGCATCACCTCTTCCGGCTCAGGCTCTGATGCGGTAGGTGTTTTCGTAGCCGCCTCCACCGCCGACTCCCCCAGACGTAGCTCGGCGTCGTTCTCCTGAATCTGAGCCAGCTCCAGTTCCAGTAAAGGTGTCCCTGTTGCGATCTCGGCGCCCAGCTTCACTAACCAGCGTCTGATCGTTCCATCTACAGGCGATGGCACCTCCATGGAGGCCTTATCTGATTCCAGCACCAATAAAGGATCACCCTCAGAAACCTCATCACCGGGTGTTGTAAACAACTCGACGACTTCACCGCTTCCATCAGTCTCGGGCATAAAAATGGTTTGTATTGTCATTGCTCATCTCCACGCAATCAGCACACCGCTCAGGCAGTACATCGGTCTATGCCCAAGCGGTTTTCATCAAAGTTAAAGTGTGTGTTGGCTAATCCGTTTAGAAAGAAGCAGGGTCGGACTTTGACTCAGGAATACTCAGCTCCGTCCGCGCTTGTGTCAGCACGTCCTGAGTTAACAATCCTTCCCGATATAACCCGGCCAGCGCCGACCAGGCGATATAACGTGCATCTACTTCGAAGTGATCCCGCAGATCAGGTCGGGACTCACTGAGGCCAAAACCGTCTGTACCCAAAGCAATCATCGGTTGCGGGAACCAGCGAGCAATACTGGAGGGTAATGACTTCATAAAATCACTGCACGCCACCACAATTCCCTGTTCGTTCGCCATTAGCTGCTGGATATAGTTTTGCTCCGAGGCCTCCGGTGTCAGCATGTTCTGACGCTCAACCTGCTGCGCCTGACGCAACAGAGCGTTGTAGCTGGTCACACTCCAGATATCTGCGCTACAGCCATAACCCTGCAAAATCTCGGCGGCTTTCAGCACTTCCTGCATCAGGCTGCCACTGCCTAGCAAATGAACTTTTTGTCCCGTGGAATCATTCTGCTGATAGCGGTACATCCCGTTGAGAATCCCCTCTTCAACACCCTCCGGCATGGCAGGCATCGGGTAGTTCTGGTTGTACAACGTCAGGTAATAGAAGATGTTTTCATCGTTCTGGTACATGCGTTCGATACCATCCCGCACGATGACTGCCAGCTCATAGGCAAACGCAGGGTCATAACTGCGCATATTCGGCACCGTGGCGGCGATCACATGGGAGTGCCCGTCCTGATGCTGCAGACCTTCACCATTCAGGGTTGTCCGGCCAGCCGTACCACCCACCAGAAAGCCTTTCGCCATGGAATCGGCACAACTCCAGATCATGTCGCCAACACGCTGGAAACCAAAGATCGAATAGAAGATGTAAAACGGAATCATCGGCACCGCGAAGTTGGCATAAGCGGTACCCGCCGCCAGAAATGACGCCATGGCACCCGCCTCACAGATACCTTCCTGCAACAGCTGACCATCTTTTGCCTCTTTGTACGGCAGCAGAGAGCTGGCATCGACCGGTTTGTACTTCTGCCCTTCACTGGAATAGATTCCAAACTGCTTGAACAGTGACTCCATACCAAAGGTGCGCGCCTCATCCGGCACAATAGGCACGATGTATTTTCCCAGCTCTTTATCTTTCAGCATCGCCGCCAGCATCCGTACAAACGCCATGGTTGTGGATTGCTCACGGGTGGTGCCTTCGATAGCGGCTTTAAACAGGCTGAGTGGCGGCGCGGTTAAACGCTGGCAAGTCACTTCACGCGACGGCAGATAACCACCCAGGGTTTCGCGATGTTGGTGCAGGTATTGAGCCTCTGGGCTGTCTTCAGCCGGTTTGTACAATTCAGCTTTCGCCATCTGCTCATCAGTCAGAGGGATACCAAAACGTTTGCCAATCGCAACGCGCTCTTCGGCACTGAACTGCTTTTTCTGATGCGCGGTGTTCTGGCCTTCAGCGGACGCGCCCATACCCTCACCTTTGACCGTTTTCATCAGGATGACAGTCGGACGACCGGTCGCTTGGGCTGCACGCTCAAAAGCGGCGTACAGTTTTTTGCGGTCATGGCCCCCGCGACGAATTACGCGGATCTCATCATCGTTCAGTGTTTTCATCAGCTCCGCTAAACGCTGATCACCATCGATCCAGTGCTCACGCACGGTGTGCCCATCCGACACGGTATAAAACTGGTAGTCACCATCCACCGCACGGTCCATTCTCGCCTGCAGCAGGCCATCACGATCACGGGAGAAAAGCTCATCCCATTCGCTGCCCCAGATCACTTTGATCACGTTCCAGCCCGCGCCACGGTAGCTGCGTTCCAGCTCCTGAATAATCTTGCCGTTACCTCGCACCGGCCCGTCCAGACGCTGCAAGTTACAGTTCACCACCATCACCAAGTTATCCAGGTTCTCACGGGTAGCCATGTTGATGGTGCCCAGCACTTCCGGCTCATCTGATTCACCGTCACCGATAAAACACCACACCTTGCCACCGTTATCAGGCTTCAGCCCACGGTTTTCGAGGTACTTCATGAAGCGTGCCTGATAGATCGCAGAAGGGGTGGAAAGCCCCATGGATGCCGTCGGCAATTGCCAGAAATCAGGTAAACGACGCGGATGTGGATAGGAAGGTAAACCACCGCCAGATTGAAGCTCGCGGCGGAAGTTATTTACCTGCTGCTCTGATAAACGATTCTCAAGATAGGCACGCGCATAAATTCCGGGCGCAGCATGTGCCTGTACCATCAGAATATCGCCGCCGTAGGATTCGGAGTGCTTGCGAAACCAATGGTGAAATCCTACTTCCAGCGCGGTGGCTGCCGACTGGTACGTAGCAACATGACCACCCACACCCGAACCGTCTTCGTTAGCTTTTAAGACCATCGCCATGGCGTTCCAGCGAATGATATTTTCGATCTTCTGTTCCAGCTCAATGTTGCCCGGATAACCGGATTGCTGATGCGGAGGGATGGTATTGCGATACGGGGTATTCAACGTTGCTTCCGGCAGGGTCACCCCCTGCTTCAACAGGTGATCCTGCAGCAACCGTAACATCTCACGACTGCGATCCTCACCCTGCTCTCGACGGATATACTCCAGCGCCTCGATCCATTCTCCGTTTTCTAAATCTTTCTCTTCAGCATCTAAACCATGCTGTGTCAGTACGTTATTCATTGCCGCGACCTGCTCTGGGATCTGTTCTTGTAGTGTCAAAAATCGTAGCACTAGCCTGCGAGCGATCGTGGTCAAAACCTCCACTACAAAAACAAAAAATTAACGATATAATTCACTAATCACTAATTTTGTAGCCCATATCACCAATAACAATCAAAACCCTGCTTTTTGAATCTAAGAACCGAGTCGAAAAGCCAGCAAAATAAGGCAACAAACAACTTAATATCAGCGGTTAAACCGAAATCAATCATCCGCTTATAAAAAGGGAGAAAGAATGGAAAAGCTGGACCGAATCGACCGAAAAATTTTAGAACTATTACAGAAAGATGCGCGCATCAGTATTGCTGAATTAGCGGACGCGGTCGGTCTGTCGCAGACCCCGTGTGGAAGGCGAGTAAAACAACTTGAAGCAAAGGGATTGATCGCGAAACAGATCGTTGTTCTGGATCAGAAGAAGATCGGCCTGCCGATGAGCATTCTGGTGCAGATCTCGCTCGACAAACAAACCAAGGACAAACTTAAAACCTTTGAGGATGCCGTCGCCCTTATCCCTGAGGTCATGGAGTGCTACCTGATTACCGGCAGCCAGTCGGACTATTTACTGAAAGTGGTTACCCGCGATCTCGATCACTATCAGCAGTTACTCTTAGACCACCTGACCGTGATCGAAGGGGTTAACTCGATTATCACCAACTTCATTATGCGTCAGCCGATCAATAAAACGGCCTACAACCTTGACCATCTCCGCAAGTGACCGGCCTGTATCACCGGCGAATCAATTACTGGTACTGGCCAGTTTCGCACCAAACCCTATTAACAGGGCCCCCGTGATGCTATCCAGCACTTTCGCCACACGTGGCTGCTGTAACCAAAGACGGGCACGCCCGACCATCAGCACCAGTGAACCCTGCCAAAGCATACCGATGGTGAAATGTACGGTGGCCATCATCAATGCCTGCGGCAGCGCTGAATAGGCGGGATCGATAAATTGTGGCAAGAATGCCATATAGAAGATGATCGGTTTGGGATTCAGGACGTTCGATAACAAGCCCTCTCGCAATGAAACCATCGCGGGAACACCGTTAACCGATTCAGGTTGTTCAAGCGTTAACCTCTTACGATTGATCGCCGAACGCAGGCTTTGTACACCCAGCCAGATCAGGTAAGCCGCCCCCGCCAGTTTGAGCAACATAAACAATTCGGCTGAACCAAGCAGAATGACGGAAAGCCCCGCCGCCGAGATACTGGCGTGGATGAACAGCCCTAAACAGATACCCAGACTCGTCAGCAGACCATCACGATGCCCGCCCCGTGCAGCATTACGCATCACCAACAACGTATCAACACCCGGCGTCAGGGTCAGTGC
>JAGSHA010000109.1 GCA_023954795.1 Oceanospirillaceae bacterium
ACCACGTCTATCGGCGCTTTGCTCTCTTTAATAATCCAGTGCATCGCGGTTTTGATCACATGGCTCAGATCAAACACCGCTTTTTCAGACTCCTGCGTCGAAGAGAACTGACGCAGGTCGTTAACGATCTCTTTGACCCGATTCGCCCCCTCCATCGTACCTTCCACCAGCGAATTCAGATCACGGATCGCCTTGTCGAGACGCAGCTTCTCGCGCATCGCTTTCAGCTGCTCACGACTATTACCTTCATTGATAGCATCGAAATACGCGCACAGGCGGTCGGTGTATCGCTGAAGCGCGTGCATATTGCCATAGACAAAACTGATCGGGTTATTGAGTTCATGCGCAACCCCTGCGACCAGTCGACCCAATGACGCCATTTTCTCCGATTGCACCAATCGCTCTTGCGCCAGTTTAAGTTCGGCGTGTGCGGCATTGAGTTCTTTATAGGCTTTTTGCAATTCACCTAGAGGACGACCGACCATCACCATGCCGATCAGGCGACCGCGGTGATTATGACGGGGGGAACAATTCATAGAGAGCGGGACAAGACCATCGCGGCCAATCAGCTCAACTTCACAGTCACGCACCGGCTGAATACGTAACTGCCCCATGAAACTGCTAATTTTAGAATGATATGTGGCGGCGACAAGATCGGTGAAGCGAGTACCAATCAGCTCCTCCTCACTGCGTCCGGTCAGCTGTTCCAGTGCTCGGTTCACCCCCTGTACCACGCCGTTTTGATCACACACAATCAACACATCGCTCATGGCACTCTGGATACTGTGCAGAAAGCTGCGAGCGTCCTCGAGTTCCGTGTTTTTTTCTTCGACTTCAACCTGCGAATGCACCAGATCAGCGTAGGCTTCATCCATTTTCTGGATGACACTGACCCAGGCATCTTCTGAGTCAACATTGGCGGGCGGTGTAAGATCTCGCTTTCCGGACATGAATACAGCAGCACTCAAATTAAGCTAATACTGTCTCTATATTAGCCCGAACCGATAGCTGCCGTACATGACCCGCTCAGCTACGTATTTTGCCCCGCTTGTAAGAGGAGTACGCTGCGACCAGCGTATAGATACAGGCCAGCCCCAATGCCACGCGAATCACCTGAAGCAATGCCGGATATTGCTCGGGGGTAATCGCTTCTTCACCCATCATCAGATTGACCAGCAGCACCACCACCGCCATGCTGAACATGTTACCCAGCGTCCGCGAAAGGTTGAGTAACGCCGACGCAATGCTGAGTCTATCAGGCCGCACTGAACTCAGCGCGGCATTGTTATTCGGAGATGAAAACAGGCCAAATCCGCTCCCCAACAAAACCAAACCAATCAGTACATGGGTCAGGCTGCTCTCGGCATCCAGACCGATCAACACCGCGAACCCGGAACCGAATAGCAAACAACCGGTTGTCGCGATCAGCCTTGGCTCATAGATGTCCGACAATTTTCCGGCAAACGGTGCCAAACACGCCATGATCAATGCCTGCACCAGAATCAACTGGCCTGATTCGCTCGGCGACATACCCTGAATATACTGCAGGTATAAACTCAGCAGGAACAGCACCGGATAATGCGCACCGTACATAAACAAGCTGGCAATAATCGAACGGGAGAATACTTTGTTATCCGCCAGCGCCCTCAGCCGTATCAGAGGGTATTCGGCCACACTCTGTTGACGGATAAAGAGATAAAGCAGCGCCAAACCGATTATCAGTGAAATGACATATCGAGGATCAGGCAAACCAGACAGACCAAAGAAAAATGCCGTCGTCCACAGCGCAAACAACAGACTGCCCAGCCAATCCAGTTTGTTTTTGACAGCACTGATGCATTGCCCTTTAACGTTCACAACTACCAAAATCATTGCGATCATCGCGAATGGAACCGGCGCCCAAAAAACTGCCCGCCATCCCAAGGCTTCAGTGAGCCACCCACCAATCAACGGCCCGCAGGTTAGCCCCAGATATACCGATGTTGATCCCAGCCCCAACGCCATCCCTCGCTGCTTAGCGTCAAAGATCGTACTCACCAGAGCCATTCCTGTGGCGAAAACCATCGCGCTCGCCAACCCTTGCAGTACCCGCGCGATCAATAACCACTCAATACTCTCAACAACCAGCGCCATCAACGACGACAGAGAGAAAAACAGTACGCCTGCCAGATACACCTGCTTACGACCAATCATATCCGCGATCCGCCCGGCCGGAAGCATTAGAATAATACTGCCCCAGATATTCGCCGTCGGTAACCAACTAACCAGTACGGCATCCGCCTGCAGATCTTCCGCTATCGCAGGCAGGGCCATATTCACGGCGGACATCGACTGTGGAATCAAAAAAGTGGCAATACAGATACTAACTAGCGCCAACCAACGGGCGGACGGCTTTTGTGCGTAATGTTCTGGCATTCAGGTGTCTTGAAATAGGGTTGTTCGGCTAGCCATACAAGGATGGCAGAGAGGAGACATCGGATGCAGATAGATCTGTCCGATATAAGGGCCACTATACCAGATGGTTGGTTAATAAGTTAACGAACACTCTGTTGCAGAGAGGTCATCAATATCAGTTGACCGGATTCGCATCCGGGACCGGTTGTTTCTCCAACAAGGCCACCAGTGCTGAGCCTTCCAGCGGTTGATCAAAGTAGAACCCCTGAATTGAGTGACAGCCCATCTCCCGGATCAGCTCGACCTGCTCCCGGGTTTCAACCCCTTCAGCGATCACCTTCAATGACAGTGAACTGGCCATTGAGATAATACCGTTCACCAACGCGCGATCTTCAGCATCTTGGGCCAGATCACTCACAAAGGAGCGGTCAATTTTCAGGCGACTAATCGGGTATTTCTTCAAATAACTCAACGACGAGTAACCTGTACCAAAGTCATCGATGGCGATATCAATACCCATATCACGCAGGCGTTCCAGTTGCTGATGTGTTTTTTGCTCATCTGCGATCAGAATACTTTCTGTGATCTCTACAATCAGCCGCTCACCACTCATCCCTGTCATCCGTAAAACAGACTCAGCAAGTTCTGCCACATCCAGGCGCTGAATCTGTCGACTGGAAACGTTCACACTGATCTTTGGAGGCGTATCACTATATTGATGCAGTGAGGCACCGAACCAGCACGCCTCCTCCATCACCCAAGCGCCAATTTTGCTGATTAAACCCACCTCTTCTGCAACCGGGATAAAATCAGACGGTGAAATTAAACCATGCACCGGGTGCTGCCATCGAATTAATGCTTCTACCGCTTCCAGTTCGCCGCTGTGGATATTCCAGATCGGTTGATAATGCAGGGTAAATTCCTGCTCTCGTAGCGCCTGATGAAGCGAATTTTCCAGCTCACGTTTACGCAAGGCAGCATCGTTCATCTCTGCCGTGTAGAACTGATAGGTATTACGTCCGTGCTCTTTCGCTTTATACATCGCACTGTCCGCATTACGCACCAAATGTTCAGCCTCCTGGCCATCATCCGGATAGACCGTGATCCCGATACTGCCAGAGACAAATGCCTCGTGATTATCGATCAGGTAGGGTTGCGACAGGCTCTCAAGTATTTTGTGAGCAACGCTCTTCACCACATAAGGATCCGTGATATCAGGAAGAATGATTGCAAACTCATCGCCCCCTAAACGTGCAGCGGTGTCACTGCTCCGCAAACAAACTTTGAGTCGTTCGGATGTTTCCTTCAGTAATTTGTCGCCTGCCGAGTGACCAAGGGTATCGTTGACCAGTTTAAAGCGGTCCAGGTCCACAAATAGCAGCGCTCCCTGGGCGTTAATACGATTGGCGCGCGATAACGCCTGTGACAGGCGATCTGCAAACAAATTACGATTGGGTAAACCGGTTAATGTATCAAAGTTAGCTTGCTGCAGGATCAGCTCTTCGTTTTTCTTACGCTGAGTAATATCGTTAAAGAGAGAAACATACCCCTCTACATCTCCCTGAGCATCGCGCATCGTCGAAATGGTCAGCCATTTAGGATACACCTCACCGTTTTTACGCTTATTCCAGATTTCTCCTTCCCAGAACCCTCGCTGCGCCAGAGAACTGCGGATATTCTGGTAGAAATGGATCGTGTGTTTACCCGACTTGAGAATCCCCGGATCTTGCCCCAGCACATCTTCTTCGTTAAAACCGGTAATCTGACTGAAGGATGGATTCACCATCTGTATACGGTTATCTGCATCCGTCACCATGATCGCTTCTGCCGCAGTCTGAAAGACCGCCGATGCCAGACGCAGCTGCTTTTCGTCTTCCTTGAGCTGAGTAATGATCTCTTTAATCGCCACATAATGGACGATGTTGCCCTGATCATCCTTAATGGAGCCGATATTGGCACGCTCCCAGTAGAGGCTGTCATCCTTACGTTTATTGTGTAGCTCACCTACCCAGACACCGCCCGAAGAAATGGTTTTCCACAGCTGCTCATATTCATCCTGATCTGTTTCACCGGACTTGAGAAAACGCGGATTCTCCCCCAATGCCTCATCCAGACTGTATCCCGTAACCTCTTCAAACATGGGGTTAACATATTCGATATTCCCGTCAGGATCGGTAATCACTACAATCGTTGGGCTGTGCTCCACCACCCGCGATAGCAAACGGATGTGCTCTTCCGCATCCTTACGTTCGCGAATATCACTGAGCATACAGATGAAATGCGTATCTTGTCCGTGCAGATGGTGCACCGGGAAAATGTTGGACTCCACCGTAATCAGGTTGCCATTTTTATCCCGATTGACGAACTCGCCCTGCCACGGCTCAGCATCCCGTAGTTTTTCATCCAGTGCCTCATACACTGACTGATCAGTATGTTCAGACTGTAAAACGACCGGCGTTTTACCCAACAACTCTGCCATCTGATATCCGAACAAATCCGTGAACGCCTTATTTACGTACTGGATCTCCCGGTTTTCATTCGTAATCACGGTGGCAATCGATGATTGCTGAATTGCCGCAGATAACAAATGTAGCTGCTCCCTCATCGTCAGGGATTTACGGTAGCTATAGATCAACATAACCGCAGAAGTGAGAATCACCAGCCCGGCCAGCAAAAGCCCCCAGAACAGCGCTGAGTTATCCTGCCGCCAGATTCTGAAGGTACTGTAATGATCTATATTCACGGCAATAGCGAGCGGGTACTTTTCAGACAACCGGACAGCAGTGTAACTCTGCGGCAGGTAGCCCTCCTGAACCAGTTGCGAGCGTTCATCCTGACCTTCAAGTACCAATTGACTGAGTAACGATGTAACTGCCTTCTTATGGGGGGAGTATTCACCGTGAACCAGTAAGGCATTGGCAACAAAATTCACCAGATATACATTGTCACTCATTGCGAGTTGCAGCTCAGATATATAGTGCTGCAGATAGCCCGGATTAAACGCCGCAATAACCTGATAGCGGTCTCCGGTTTGAGGTTCGGTATAATCCAGACCGAAAGGGATCAGCCTGCGGTTACGTCCCGGTTCGGGTTTTCCCAGCATAGGCAAAAAACGCCCATGCAGTGGTTTACCAATTTTTAACCCCGATGCAAACTCATTGTGCTGCTGATAATCAAACCCGATCAGCGATAAATTCAGTTGTCCCGATGTACGGCCAGCAGAATCAATCCAGACATCACCACCTTTCACTACAGTAAGTTGACGGATATGTGGCGCAAAACCGAGTATCTGCTTAACCCGATGCTCCACATGGCTTTGTGCATCGGTATGATCATCGGTGTTGGATATTTCATTTACGATGGAGATCAGACTGACTTCCATCGATTCGATGGTGCGGGTAATTGATCCCTCAACCATGCGGCTATAAAGATCAGCCTCCGCATTGCGTGACTGCACCGCCTGACTGAAGCTAAACCAGAGCACCGCCGTAAACAGCAGCAAGACGGCAAGCGCAATGACCCCAACCCAGGCAATAAAGGGCTTTTTGCTGATACCTATGTTCAGGTCACGGGGGCTTTGCATCATCAATACAGCTCAATAGAGAAAGTGCGTCAGTCCGGAATATCTGCAATAAACCACAGCCAACCTGACGGATTATACTGAGACAACGGCGTTACGCACTCAAAAACTCATGCCAACCCCCTAAGCCATAAATCTATCCGTCCAGATAAAACCTTGGCCCAACTCAAGTTAGTACAAAATATCGCGGTTTTTCACCCACTCACAGTAGCTCACGACAAAAGCTTCATGATAGTAATAGCCCTCAACCTTCCTATCGTTGAGTCAGGACACCACCATGAAACACGTTGTACAACGATTAACTTATTTCATCATCACCTTCAGCCTGCTTGGACAACCATTGTATGCAGACTCCCGACTTGATCAGATAAAAGCCCGTGGCGAATTAAAAGTCTGTATATGGCCCGATTACTTTGCCATCAGCTACCGCAACCCTCGCACGATGTCGTTGGAAGGGATCGATATCGATATGGCAAAGGCATTCGCTGAAAGGCTTGATGTAAAACTTACCTTTGTCGAAAGCTCGTTTGGCGCTTTGGTAAAAAACATGAGCAACGACGCCTGTGATATTGCGATGCACGGTGTTGGTGTACGTGACAGCCGCAAGCCCCATATGGATTTCTCAGAACCGCACCTGGCCAGCGGAATCTACGCGATCAGCATGAAATCCAACTCTCACATCAAAACCTGGGACGACATAGATCAGCCGGGGAACATCATCGTGGTGCAGAAAGGTACGTATATGGAACCGGTCATGCGCGACTATCTCCAGCAGGCTGAGCTAAGCGTCGTGGATAGCTTCAAAGCACGTGAACAGGAAGTACAAAGCGGTCGCGCCGACGTCTTTATGACGGATTACCCGTACGGTAAACGCATGGCAGCACTCACTCGCTGGGCTCAGCTGCTTATTCCTGAAACGCCGCTGGCGCCAACTCCTTATGCCTACGCCGTGCCAAAGAATGACACCGTATGGCTGTCGGAAGTAAACCGCTTTGTCGCAGCGATGAAAGCGAACGGCAAACTGCAGGCATACGCTGAGAAAAACGGACTGTCACCGATCGTTGCGAAGTAGATCATTCTCACAAACAGGCGAGCAGCTATAACGCTCAGCCACAAAAAAGCCCCGCATTGCGGGGCTTTTTATTATCTATGAAGAAGATGCTTAAGCGATCTCTTCAGCGATGATTTTCTTCCATTTAGCAGGACCCGTGTTGTGTACGGATTCACCGTTCACATCCACTGCCACAGTCACTGGCATATCTTTTACGTCAAACTCGTAGATCGCTTCCATACCCATTTCAGGGAAGGCCAGCACTTCTGCGTTGGTGATCGCTTTAGAGACCAGATACGCAGCACCGCCAACAGCCATCAGGTATACCGACTGGTTGTCTTTGATGGCTTCAATCGCAACAGGACCACGCTCAGACTTACCGATCATGCCCAGCAGGCCGGTGCTTTCAATCACCTGACGGGTGAACTTGTCCATACGGGTTGCCGTTGTTGGGCCAGCAGGGCCTACAACTTCATCACCCACCGGATCAACCGGACCGACGTAGTAGATAAAGCGACCTTTCAGATCAACCGGCAGCTCTTCACCGTTGTTCAGCATCTCAACCATGCGTTTGTGAGCAGCATCACGACCGGTCAGCATCTTACCGTTCAGCAGAACGGTTTCGCCCGGCTTCCAGGATTTAACATCTTCTGGAGTCACTGTGTTCAGATCAACGCGGCGAGTGCTTTCACCTACTTCGAAGGTCACTTCCGGCCACTCATCCAGACTTGGCGGTGTCAGCACAGCAGGGCCGTTACCGTTCAGTGTGAAGTGGGTGTGACGTGTCGCAGCACAGTTCGGAATCATGCATACCGGCAGCGATGCCGCGTGAGTTGGATAATCCATGATCTTCACGTCCAGAACAGTCGTCAGACCACCCAGACCCTGCGCACCGATACCCAGGTTGTTAACCGCATCCATGATTTCCAGACGCAGCTCTTCAACGCGGTTCTGCGGACCGCGCTCACGCAGTTCATGGATGTCGATCGGATCCATCAGGGATTCTTTCGCCAGTACTGCTGCTTTCTCTGCGGTACCACCGATACCCAGACCCAGCATACCCGGCGGACACCAGCCGGCACCCATGGTTGGGACAGTCTTAACAACCCAGTCGACAATGCTGTCGGATGGATTCAACATCACCATTTTGGATTTGTTCTCGGAGCCGCCGCCTTTCGCTGCGACATGAACTTCCACTTCGTCACCTTCTACGATTTCGTAGTGGATAACCGCTGGCGTGTTGTCTTTAGTGTTCTGACGTTTACCGGCAGGATCCGCCAGAATAGACGCACGCAGAACATTGTCGGGATGAGTGTATGCACGACGAACACCTTCGTTCACCATGTCGGTCACGCTCATTTTCGCGTCCCAGGTCACGTTCATGCCCACTTTCAGGAAAACGGTAACGATACCGGTATCCTGACAGATTGGGCGCTGACCTTCCGCACACATGCGGGAGTTGATCAGAATCTGAGCCATCGCGTCTTTCGCCGCTGGGTTCTGCTCTTTCTGATACGCTTCGTGAACGCCCTGAACGAAATCGATCGGGTGATAGTAGGAGATAAACTGCAAGGCATCAGCAACACTGCTGATGAAGTCGTCTTGGCGAATAACACTCATTCGGCGACACTCCAATTGGCTCTTTGTCATTAGGGTAACGGCTTGCTCCCATCACTCATGGGGCAGATAGGAAGCGCCTATTAATACAGTATTTTCAGACCGTATTGACAGACAACCACCACAGGACCGCTTATTAGTTGTGGCGAGATTATACACTAATTGGAAAGTAATTCGGTGCTCGGCATTAGTCTTAATTACTGCAGCGCGGAAGAACAATCAGGTCAGATAAACAGCGCCAGACAGTACCCCAACCCGAACACCAGAAACAGACGTCCAGTCAAAGGGGTCAGCGTCTTACGCTGAGTTTCATCCGCCTGAAGCAGACGGTAAGGAGGGAGTACACATAGCAAACTCGGCAACAGCGGCCAGAGCGACTGCAGCGCCCCGCTCCACCACAACACAATCGCTGAAAGATATGTCGCGACAACCATAACGAGATAGAGACCAGAGGCACGCGCATATCCGATCCTCACACTGAGCGTCGCGATATTATC
>JAGSHA010000167.1 GCA_023954795.1 Oceanospirillaceae bacterium
AAACAGGACGTGAATATCAGTCAAAAAGAGCCGGAAATTATCGCTCCTGTCCCGGTTGCTCCAGTTGTTGCTGCGAAGCCAGAGATTGGTCTCCCGGGGAGTGATGCGACACCGAGCACGGTATCTAAAGAGAAGCGAAAGCCAGACAGTTTGGCGGACATTGACGGCGAGGATAAACAACCTGAGACAAAACAGGTCGTGGTTGTGGAACCAGCCAGCAAGCCTGCAGATAAGCCTTTGGTTGTTGAACGATCCGCACCCATATCAAAAGACACTGCGCCTGCGGCAAGTACGCCGGAAGCGATTACCCATAAGCCCGTAGCTGAGGCCAAAAAAGATAAGGTACCGCGAACTGCGCGTATTCTGGCGGATGAAAAGGTATTGCTTGCGTTACCTGCCTCCAATTACACATTGCAGTTACTGGGCGCCCGTGAAAAAGAGAGCATCGAGCGGTTTTTGCGGGCTTACAGTCAACTGGAAGGTGTGAGATCATTCGCTACCTTATTTAAAGGTAAGCCTTGGTATGTGGTTGTATATGGCTCGTTTTCAGACCGGAAGCAGGCTATTGCTGCGGTAAAAACATTACCAGCGCGGTTGAAAAAGCAACGTCCATGGGCGCGTAGTATGAAGGGAATTCATAGCGATATAAATAAAAGATAATCTTTTATAAACAACAGGTTATCCATTTGTTAGGGGGGATTTAGAGGTCTCTCCGGTGCCCCTCTGCTTGTCTAAAATTTGTTCTTCCCCGCCTTGGTGTGTAAAATAGCCGTCCCTTTTCGTCTGCACTGCGCAACTGCAGCATGAGGGCGCATTAAATAACGTGTTGATTATAAAGAATTTTTTGAGTGAGGGCTTATGAGCAAGGGTCTTTATCGCCCCGGCGAGTTCAAGGATAACTGTGGCTTTGGCCTGATGGCACACATGCAGGGTCAGCCTAGTCACGATCTGCTGGAAAAAGCGATTGAAGCACTGGCATGCATGACTCACCGTGGCGGTATCGCAGCTGACGGTAAGACAGGTGATGGTTGTGGCCTGTTGATGCAGAAACCGGATAGCTTCCTTCGTACCGTGGCACAAGAAGAGCTGAATGCCGAGCTGGGTGAGCAGTACGCTATTGGCATGGTATTTCTTCCACGTGACGCCGCTTCCGCTCAGACAGCTCGCGATGCAGTCAATGCAGCGCTAGAAGCTGAAGGTCTGGGTGTAACTGGTTGGCGTGTTGTTCCAACAGATGATAGCTGTCTGGGACCGATCGCTAAGGATACCTTGCCTCTGATCGAGCAGGTCTTCATCGCAGATGGCGGCAAAACCGCCCGCGAATTTGCAATCAGTCTGTATGTATCTCGTCGCAAGGCTGAGATCGCAATGTCTACAGAAGAAGATTTCTACATTGCGAGTCTGTCCGACAAAGTTATTTCCTATAAAGGTCTGACGATGCCGGTTGACCTGCCAGTGTTCTTCAAAGATCTGGCAGATCCTCGTCTGGAAACAGCGGTGTGCACATACCATCAGCGTTTCTCTACGAATACGGCCCCACGCTGGCCGCTGGCGCAGCCATTCCGCTTCCTGGCCCACAACGGTGAGATCAATACTGTTGACGGTAACCGCAATTGGGCGAAGGCGCGTGCTAAAAAGTTCAAGACTGATTTGTTGCCTAATCTCGATGAGCTGCAGCCAATTGTAAACACCACCGGTTCTGACTCCTCTTCCATGGATAACATGCTGGAGTTCCTGTTGGTGGGTGGTGTGGATATCTACCGTGCTGTACGCATGATCGTTCCGCCAGCGTGGCAGAATGTGGATACCATGGATTCCGAGCTGCGTGCTTTCTACGACTACAACTCCATGCATATGGAACCGTGGGATGGCCCTGCGGGTATGGTAATGACTGATGGTCGTTACGCCGTATGTATGCTGGATCGAAATGGTCTGCGTCCTTCCCGTTGGGTGATGACCAAGCAAGGTTATATCTGCACCGCATCTGAAATCGGTGTGTTCTCCTACGAGCCTGAAGATATTGTGGCTCAGGGCCGTGTCGGACCGGGACAGATTCTGGCAATCGACACCGCTAAGGGTGAAGTGCTGCATACCGAAGACGTAGACAATCGCCTGAAAAAGGCGCAGCCGTATAAAAAATGGCTGAAAGAAAATGCGCTGCGTCTGGAACAGACCATGAACCTGACCGAAGAGTCGCGCTCCTTCCGTGAAATGTCTGCGGATGAAGTGAAGACTCACATGAAAATGTTCCAGGTAACATTCGAGGAACGTGATCAGGTCCTGCGTCCACTGGGTGAATCCGGTATGGAAGCTGTGGGTTCCATGGGTGACGACAAGCCAATGGCTGTGTTGTCCAGCCGTGTCCGCTCTGTATACGACTACTTCCGTCAGCAGTTTGCGCAGGTAACCAACCCGCCAATCGATCCGCTGCGTGAAGCGATTGTTATGTCTCTGGAAACCTGTGTAGGTGCCGAGCGCAATATATTTGAAGAAACGCCCGAACATGCACGTCGTGTCATTCTGACTACGCCCGTGCTGTCTGCGAGCAAATTCCGTCGCCTGCGTGATAACGAGATCGATGGCTTTGAAGTTGAGATCATTGATCTGAACTACAACCCGGACGAAATCTCTCTGGAACAGGCGATTGTTGCCATTGCGGATAAGGCTGAACAGGCTGTCCGTAACAGCAAAGTTATCCTGGTGTTGTCCGATGCTGCGATTGCCCGTAACTGCCTGCCTGTGCATGCAGCGATGGCGACCGGTGCAGTGCATCACCGTCTGGTCGAAAAAGGCCTGCGTTGCGATTCGAACATCGTTGTTGAATCCGGTACTGTGCGCGATCCACATCACTTCGCCGTGTTGTTCGGTTTTGGTGCGACGGCTGTCTATCCATATATGGCTTACCGTGTACTGAACGACCTGTGCACCAGCGGTGAGTTGACGCTGGATCCTCTGGACTCGCACGAGAACTACCGTAAAGGTATCAACAAAGGCTTGATGAAGATCCTGTCTAAGATGGGTATCTCCACTGTTGCGTCCTATCGCGGTGCACAGCTGTTCGAAGCCATTGGTTTGAGCAGTGAAATCGTTGATCTGTGCTTTAAGGGCGTGGCAAGCCGAATTGAAGGTGCTCGTTTCGAGGACTTCCAGTTTGAACAGAGCCTGCTGGCAAAAGAAGCCTGGACTGCGCGTAAGCCAATTCAGGCTGGCGGCCTGCTGAAGTACAAACACGGTGGCGAATACCACGCGTATAACCCTGACGTGGTACGTACTATCCACGAAGCGGTTGAGTCCGGTAACTACTCTGATTACCAGAAGTATGCCGATCTGGTTAATAACCGCGGTGTTGCTACCCTGCGCGACTTGCTCTCCCTGCGTAAAGATGTGAAATCCATCTCGCTGGACGAAGTTGAGCCGGTCGACAATATCTTCAAACGTTTTGACTCCGCTGCAATGTCTCTGGGTGCTTTGTCTCCAGAAGCACATGAAGCGCTAGCGGTAGCGATGAACGAGCTGGGCGGTCGTTCCAACTCGGGTGAAGGTGGTGAGGATGAAGCCCGCCACGGCACCATGAAACGCTCCAAGATCAAGCAGGTGGCTTCTGGCCGCTTTGGTGTGACACCAGAATATCTGGTCAACGCCGAAGTTATGCAGATCAAAGTTGCGCAGGGTGCGAAGCCAGGTGAAGGTGGGCAGCTGCCAGGTGGTAAAGTGAATCAGCTGATTGCGCGTTTGCGTTATGCAGTGCCCGGCGTCACGCTGATCTCTCCTCCACCACACCACGATATCTACTCTATCGAAGACTTGGCGCAGCTGATTTTCGATCTGAAGCAGGTTAACCCTGAAGGTCTGGTCTCCGTTAAGCTGGTTTCTCGTCCAGGTGTTGGCACCATCGCCTGTGGTGTTGCTAAAGCCTACGCGGATCTGATCACGATCTCCGGTTATGACGGCGGTACTGCGGCGTCTCCACTGACCTCTATCCATCATGCCGGTTCTCCTTGGGAGCTGGGCTTGTCTGATGCTCACCAGTCTCTGCGTGGCAACCACTTGCGTGGTAGCGTGCGTCTGCAGACAGATGGCGGTCTGAAGACCGGTCTGGATGTGGTTAAAGGCGCAATGCTGGGTGCAGAGAGCTTTGGTTTCGGTACGATGCCGATGGTCGCGCTGGGTTGTAAATATCTGCGAATCTGTCACCTGAATAACTGTGCGACCGGTGTTGCAACTCAGAACGATAAACTGCGTGATGATCACTTCCGCGGTACCGTTGAAATGGTTAAAAACTTCTTCCGTTTCGTTGCAGAGGAAGCGCGTCAGTGGATGGCTGAACTGGGTATTCGCTCCATGGAAGAGCTGGTGGGTCGTGTTGACCTGCTGGAAATTCTGAGTGGTGAAACCAGCAAGCAGAAGAATCTGGATCTGGGCCCGATCATCAGTGATGGTGGCGTACCGGCTGAGTATCCACAGGTTTGTCAGGTTGAACGCAACTTGCCATACGATCCAGCTACGCTGAACCAGCAGATGCAGGAACTGACTCAAGTTGCTATCGAAGGCAAACAGGGCGGTGAATGGTCGTTGAATATCACCAACTGTGACCGTTCTGTCGGTGCCCGTACTTCCGGTGCCATTGCAAAAGTGCATGGCAATCAGGGTATGGCCGATAAGCCAATTACCTTCAAATTCAAAGGTCATGCAGGCCAGTCCTTCGGTGTATGGAATGCCGGTGGTCAGAACCTGTATCTGGAAGGTGATGCCAACGATTATGTTGGTAAAGGCATGGCGGGCGGTAAGGTTGTCCTGCGTCCATTCGACGAGGTGACCTACAACTCGAACGAAACCTCCATCATGGGTAACACTTGTCTGTACGGTGCTACTGGCGGCAAGCTGTTCGCAGCAGGCTGTGCCGGTGAGCGTTTTGCAGTACGTAACTCCGGGGTTCACGCCGTTATTGAAGGTGCTGGCGACCACTGTTGTGAGTACATGACCGGTGGTCTGGTCACTGTACTGGGTGGCACTGGTTACAACTTCGGTGCAGGCATGACCGGCGGTTTTGCCTACGTACTGGATCAGGAAAATACCTTTGTGGATAACTACAACCACGAGTTGGTTGAGATCCACCGCATCCATACTGAGCAGATGGAAGCGTATAAAAACCACCTGCGCTCTGTGATCACAGAGTTTGTTGACGAGACAGGCAGCGCCTGGGGTCAGACTATCCTGGATGACTTTGACGACTATATCGGTCGTTTCTGGCTGGTGAAACCTAAGGCGGCAAGCCTGGGTGATCTGCTGGACAACATGCGCAGCCGTCCTGAGTAATAGCATCAGGCGTTTTTATTAACAGGTAAAAGAGTAACGAGCGCCTGCCAGAGCAGGCGCCCAGATGAGGTGGGAACATGACTGAGCGTTTACACAACGATTTCCAGTTCCTTGACGTGTCCCGTGAAGGACCGCAAAAGATTGAGGCTGAAGTTCGTAAACAAGAATTTGCCGAGATCTACGAGCCGTTTGCTGAAGAAGATGCGTCCGACCAGGCACACCGTTGCCTGGAATGTGGTAACCCGTACTGTTCATGGAAGTGTCCGGTACACAACCATATCCCTAACTGGCTGAAGCTGGTTTCGGAAGGCAATATTATTGAAGCGGCTAACCTGAGCCATCAGACAAACTCTCTGCCAGAAGTATGCGGCCGCGTTTGTCCTCAGGATCGCCTGTGTGAAGGGTCTTGTACTCTGAACGACGGTTTCGGTGCTGTGACAATCGGTTCAGTTGAGAAATATATCACTGATACCGCGTTTGCGATGGGCTGGAAGCCGGACATGTCCGAAACTCCAGAAACGGATAAAGTCGTTGCGATCATCGGCGCAGGCCCTGCGGGTCTGGGGTGTGCAGATATTCTCGCCCGCAACGGTGTTAAACCGGTCGTTTTTGATCGTAATCCTGAAATCGGCGGTTTGCTGACCTTTGGTATTCCAGAGTTTAAGCTGGAAAAAAGTGTGATGTCACGTCGTCGCGAAGTGTTCGAAGAGATGGGCGTTGAATTCCGTCTGAACACGGAAGTGGGTAAAGATATCACGATGCAGGAGCTGATCGACCAGTACGATTCAGTATTCCTTGGCATGGGAACCTACACCTACATGAAGGGTGGCTTCCCAGGTGAAGACCTGGACGGCGTGTACGATGCATTGCCATTCCTGATCTCCAACGTTAATCATTGCCTGGGCTTTGAAAAAGACCCGGCTGAGTTCATCGACCTGAAAAATAAGAAGGTTGTGGTACTGGGTGGTGGTGATACGGCGATGGACTGTAACCGTACTTCTATCCGTCAGGGTGCTGAGTCTGTGGTATGTGCATACCGTCGAGACGAAGAAAACATGCCGGGTTCCAAGCGCGAAGTAGAAAATGCGCGTGAAGAAGGTGTGCAGTTCATGTTTAACCGCCAGCCTGTTGAGGTGGTCGGTGAGAATGGTCAGGTAACCGGCATCAAAGTGGTTTCAACCCAGATGGGTGAACCCGATGAGAACGGTCGCCGTCGCGCAGAAGTCGTTGCTGGATCTGAAGAGATTCTGCCAGCTGATGCTATTTTGGTGGCATTTGGTTTCCGTCCGAGTCCGGCGCCTTGGTTCGCTGACTTTGGTATCGAACTTCACGAAGATGGTCGCGTCAAAGCACCGGAAGCGGGTGATTTTGCTTTCCAGACAACGAATCCAAAAGTGTTTGCCGGTGGCGACATGGTGCGTGGTTCTGATCTGGTGGTAACCGCGATTTTTGAAGGTCGTACAGCGGCAGAAAGCATTCTGGATTACCTGGAAGTCTGATCTGAGCTTGTACTGAAAAAGGCCGCTAATTGCGGCCTTTTTTATAGTGAACAAGTAACTGATTGAAGCGTTGATCTGCTTCAGAAACCTATGCTCAAGTTGCAGCGCATTTATGCTGTGAAGTAAGTAGAATAGGTGCATTCGAATTTCTTAACTCTTGTGTATGG
>JAGSHA010000407.1 GCA_023954795.1 Oceanospirillaceae bacterium
CGGCACCTGTGTGGCATGATCTGTGAGTTCGAAGGGAAATTGGGGATTCTGCACGGCGTCCATCAGGATCAACCCTACACCCTATCGGTACTCTATATGAAAGCCATCTATACCTAGCGCCATC
This sequence comes from Oceanospirillaceae bacterium, assembly GCA_023954795.1. Taxonomy (GTDB): domain Bacteria; phylum Pseudomonadota; class Gammaproteobacteria; order Pseudomonadales; family Balneatricaceae; genus Pontibacterium. Next base: position 125 of record JAGSHA010000407.1, read on the forward strand.
ACGATCAGACTCAACATCACCTCTAGACATTCTCGCTTCCAGCATATCGAGATCGGTCCCTCCATTTACCCAATGTTTTCACCACAGTTGGCATAGCTCAGTGGTTCAGGTTGATATGCACATTTAATTTCTGCTTGTCTCAACCCTAGCGTTAACCCAGCTTAACAATTGGGACTATTTTGCTGTTTGATTGTATTTTTTTGCACTTATCCATCTCCCACCCTAAAAATCGCTTAAAAACATAACGTTACTATTGGTGAAATTTTGTACACATATATTCTTATTTAATAAACCTGTTTCATGACTGTAACATCCGCTTTACACCTCTATTTGGGTTACTCACCACTCGCCCGACCTTCCGAGATCACCCGGCGTGGTAGAATGGCAGTAGTAAATAAAACTCTTTTAATAACTCACTATCAGGCATATGGATGTAATGGACAGGGTATTATCCGATTACCGCACCCCACTGCACGTGCTACCACTTCTGGCGCTATCCACCCTATTCGCATCTTCCGTCTGGTTTGCCGCCAATGCGGTCATGCCCTCTTTGGCCCAAGCATTGGGCGATGGTCAGACACCTGCAGATATCACCACTGCCGTACAATTCGGATTTATCGTGGGTACCTTCACGTTCGCAGCCCTTGCGATTGCCGACCGCTTTGCTCCTAGTCGGGTCTTTATGATAAGCAGCGTTCTGGCTGCGCTGTCTAACTACAGCGTGGTTTGGGTCAGCGATCAGTACGCTGGGGTCCTGATTGCTCGCTTTCTCGTCGGCTTTTTTCTTGCAGGCATCTATCCCGTTGGGATGAAAATAGCGGTCAGCTGGTATCCCAAGGGATTGGGTATGGCCCTGGGGTTTCTCGTCGGTGCACTTGTACTGGGTACCGCATTCCCCCATTTAGTGCGGGCACTGGGGCAGGACTGGCCGTGGCAAACAGTTATTCAAACTACGTCGGTTTCCGCAGTCATCGGTGGCTTAATCATCTGGAGATTGCTCGGAGATGGACCCAATCGTCCTGTTGCGGGCGAACTGCATCCGCGCGCGCTGATCGACGCATTTCGACAACGGAATTTTCGTGCATCCGCCTGTGGTTACTTCGGCCATATGTGGGAGCTCTATACGTTCTGGGCGTTTGTGCCGCTGTGGCTGGTCGCCTATCAGGAGTGGCATCAGATCGATCCATTACCGGTCTCCTTGTGGAGCTTCCTGATTATCGCAGCCGGCAGTATCGGATGCGCAGGAGGAGGCTTACTCACGCCAAGGATAGGCCCGCCACCTGTAGCCGGTATTCAGCTGTCTGTATCCGGGGTCTGCTGCCTGTTATCACCATTGATCTTTTTGCTACCTGTGGAAGCCTTTTTATTGGCACTTTTGATTTGGGGTGTAGCGGTGGCGGGTGACTCCCCGCAATTTTCTGCGCTGAATGCCGTCAATGCACCACCACAGCTGGCCGGTTCTGCCCTGACCATGGTGAACTGCATCGGTTTCAGTATTTCGATCGTAAGTCTGCAAGCGATGGAAGCCTTGGTGGGTGTGCTTCCTGACCAGTGGCTTTTTCTAATACTGGTGCCAGGCCCCCTGATGGGGATGCTCTACTTCAAGCCCTTGCTACAGGATCAGACCGGCTAGGAGTCGTGCACTAAAAGATCTTTGCGATGTGGCCTATCAAATTAATACGCCACATCGCAAAAGAGGGTTCAAATCAGGTACAGCCAGCGTCATAACGCTGATCTTCCAGATGCCTGAGCACCTCATCTTTCTCGACAGATTTGCGCACTGTTTCCAATTGATCCAGTTCCTCTTCGGTAAAGCATTCCAGTGCTTCGCGGAACGCCACTTCCAACAATTCTGCGGCGATACAGCTCATATCCTTGTTATACACCAACTCCAATGTTCTGAGCTGGTCATACAGTTCAGTTGGGATAGGCGTTTTTACGTTTTTCACTGACGAACTCGACAGATCGCAGTGCATCCCAGCGTCCTCTCCACTGGTACGTAGTTTTTCAACTACCTCGACAATTTTGGTATTCATAGTGCCTCCTGATAGCGTCAGGCGGGAAAATAGAAATGGCTGCTTCTTTAATCAGGTATAGACAGCGATATAAAGACTGTAAATGGATTTAAATTCAGGACGGTCACGCTAACTAACGGTTTACGGGGACTGTAAAAGCGTTCATATTCCCCTCCGTGACATATCGGTGAATGAGACAGCACAATGAACAAGCCCCAGATCAGCATTGGTTTAAGTAATCCCAAAAGCCCGACAAACGTAGGTGCCGTGATGCGCGCCGCCGGATGTTTTCAGGCAAACGCTGTTTTTTACACAGGCGAGCGCTATGATAAAGCGGCACGTTTCCATACCGATACTAAAAATCGCACGCTCAGTATTCCACTCACCGGCACGCCTTCACTACTCGATAGTATTCCAGAAGGTGCAAAGGTGGTGTGTGTCGATCTGATTGAAGGTGCAACTCCGCTGCCCCAGTTTGAACACCCAGAAAACGCCTTTTACATCTTTGGGCCAGAAGATGGCACGATTACTCAAGACATCATTGATCAGGCTGATGCCGTAGTATATGTCCCGACCATTGGTTGCCTGAATCTAGCGGCTTCAGTCAATGTGTTGCTGTATGACAGACTGGCCAAATCAGAGATGAGTATTGCCGGTGATGAGTTGATCCGTGCCAGCCGCGATACCAACAATAAAGTGAAAGTGACAACACCGACCCTATAAAACGCCTGATCTCTCAGCGCGCCAGCGCGGGGCGCTAAACATCGTCCGCAGCCCTCCCATTTACCGAATGAATATGCTACCGTGCGCGGCCATTTTTGTTCTGCGGATTTCTCACAACCATGATCGCCGGATTCGATTACGGAAGCTCCAATTGCGCCATTGGCGTTCTAAATACCACCTCTCCTTCGGGTATTGAACTGCTGCCACTCCATGGTGACCAGCGCTTTTTACCCTCGACCCTGTATGCCCTGTCACGTGAATTGATCTGTGAAGCCGTGGCAAAACAGATTGAAAACCCAGTGCTGCGTGAACGTTATATGGCTGAACGCGCCAATCAGTTACGAATGGCGGCCGCCGCCCGACGTGAGCACGATATCCAATCCGGTGAACAGACCCTGTTTGTCGGCGAAGCCGCTATCGAGAACTATATTGATCTGCCCGAAGAGGGATACTTCATCAAATCACCCAAATCATTTTTGGGAGTGAGTGGGTTACGCGCAGAACACCTGGCATTTTTTGAAGATATC
>JAGSHA010000468.1 GCA_023954795.1 Oceanospirillaceae bacterium
GCTCACAGCCACAACCAGTGGATCAGAGAACCTCGATGCTTTTGATTCGATGCCACTCAAAGAGTCCTCTGAACCAGCATGACCGACAACAACATCAATATTCCCAGCCCTGAGCCGTTGTAACTGCTCACGCACGGTGCCATCTTCGATAGATACTCTGCAATTTGATGCTTGAGAAGCAAACTCAGAGATGTGATGAAATAACGTCGAGTTGTCCGAATCAGCGACGCAACCAATGGATAGATTAACCCCGTCAACGCTGCTCTGTGGGGCTATTTCGCTCAATCCTTCTACGATCTCTCTGACTGCACTGGTAACCGACAGATTCAGTTGCTCCGCGACTGAGGTAGATTCGATCGCCTTTCCTTTCCGCTGAAATAATTTCAGCTCCAGGTTATCTTCAAACTCTCGTACCGATCGATGAATAGCGGATGCTGGAACACCCAGGATGACTGCAGCCTCGCTAAAGCTAGTGACACTCGAAACCGTCATGAAGGCCTTTAACTGATTGCTGGTTGTGATGTGCAGCAAGCGTTTAACACGATGGCTGTCATTGTCATCACCGACTGCTTCTTTAAAGCCCTTATCCAAATGCTCAAATGCCAACTTAACCTTTGAATAAAGCGCTCTCCCCTCACCGGTCGCGTAAGTCCCTTCAGGAGATCGACTAAAGAGCATCGCTCCGGTCAAAACTTCCATATTAGATATCGCCTTGCTTATTGCAGGCTGAGAAACATGTAACAAACTTGAAGCTGAAGTAATACTTTCACACTCAACCACCACCATAAAGGCACGTAGATGACGAAGATTAGGAATCTTTTTTATTATATTTTTCACAACCTACTCCAGTGCTTTAAGACACCAAATCTATCTAATTATTTAACCCAAGAAAACCAACTCCATTTGCCAAACGAATACGAATTAAAAACCACATAACTCCGCATAAAGCCCTACAAAATAAGAGCCATAACTTTTCCATACAATATAATTGGTTATGTGTTGTTTTTTCGATTAAACATGAGAAAAGCCCTCTCTGGTTTTTATAGCCCTCAAATAAACCTGATATAAAAGGCATGATACAAAAAGCCTTATCAATCCTGAGTCCAAGTCCTTTGCTCACATTCAACAGGATCAATCTGAGAATGGGGGCTGTGTGTTTAGCCCCCATCAGACCCAATAGTTCACGAGCCTTGTGTTGCCATTATTGCCTTCAGACCATCCTTTAGCTGACGGGCTTGCTCTTCAGGCAATGCACACAACGCATCGGCTTCATGGCACTTGGCAATGCTCAGTAACTTATCCGCCAAGGCAGCACCTTCGGCACTTAGCTGCAGTGTATCGCTGTCTGCTAACACAACCAGACCACGATCCTGCATCCATTCAGCGGTTTGACGCAGAGCAACGGATGGCTGCATCACCAGCGGTGCCAATGCGTCGATCTGCATAGCACCGTTATCCAGCAACATCGCTAATACACGCCACTCTTCCGGATTCACACCTTCGGACTGCATTTTTGGGTACAACTCAGCGCTGAAACGGTTGTAGGTTTCACGCAGAAGGTACAGCAGGTAATCCCCCACAAATTCGCCGGATGCGTTCTCAGAATCACCTTTGGACGCCACTGGATGCTGGCTCGATACGGCATAGCTACCCCGCGCAAAGACCAGCGGTGCACTGGCATCGTTATAACGGTAATCCAGTACTTCACCGACCAGAATCAGGTGATCGCCGCCTTCATACACCGCCCAGGTTTTACACTCGAACTGCGCAGCATAGTTCTCCAGAATTGGACTACCGCCGACACCCGCGCTATAGGCCACATCTTTGAACTTATCTTCACCACGGCTGGCAAATCGATTAGAGGTTTCCACCTGATCACGACCCAGCACGTTCACCGCAAAGTGCTCGGTGTTCTGGAACGTTTCCAGACTGTACGCGCCTTTATCGATGCTCCAAAGGATCAGCGGCGGATCGATAGACACGGAGTTAAAACTACTCGCGGTGACACCGATTGGCTCGCCATTGCCATCCAGTGTGGTAATGACGGTCACGCCGGTTGGAAACTGAGACAGTGCGCGACGGAAGTCGCGGATATCGAAGGTTGTATCACTCATATTAACCACCTGTATTTCTTATTTGTTTTTGTGGGGTGTTCAGCCTGTGGCTGCTTACCGGCCCAGCTTGTCCGCTGACTGCCCACCGATACCAAAGTGCTTCTTAGGTATCTCATTGATCAGCACCCGCACATTTCCTTCGGGTGCATCCAGTGAATCCATAATTGCATCGGTAACCTTACGGATGAGTGCTGTTTTCTGCTCATCCGTACGGCCTTCCATCATGTTGATCTGTGCAATTGGCATAGCACCGCTCCTTAAATACTTAACCTGTTGAAAGCCGGACTCAGCGCCCTAGCTTCTATGCTGATACGCCACCAATTCCAAACTCGGTTTTGGGGATTTCGTTGATCAGCACCGTGACGTTTTGCTCTGGCGCACTGATCGCGTCCATCACCGCATCGGTCACTTTGCGGATCATCACTTCTTTCTGCTGGTCGGTACGACCGGCCATCATGTTGACCTGAACAATTGGCATGAATACTCCTAAACA
>JAGSHA010000222.1 GCA_023954795.1 Oceanospirillaceae bacterium
CAAAGATATCTATATTGGTCGAAGAACTGATCCAGGTCTCTCGTATGATCAATCGCGATCCGAATGCAGTGGTAGAACTGAGGGATAAATACAACATCTTGCATCAATCCACAGACAATAAAGAAAGCGCGCTGATTCAGATGTATGAAGAGCTTGTGTCCGTGGACGCTATTCCTAACAACGGAGGTTATCCAACAGCCTCCGCTGCAGACCTGAAGTTCTTTGCGGCATCCGGTACGTTAAATGGCAATTTGGAACAACTCAAAGAGGCTGATTTTTGGGAGTTTACCCCGTTAACCAACGCCCTTGAGGCGATAGGTATTCAGTAACGAGGCGATCAACTTCTTTACTACATCAAAAAAGGCTGCCGATCGGCAGCCTTTTTCTCAGGCACATTAGATCAGGAAGCAGCCGTTTCAGGTATAGGCTCGGCTTCAACCTCAGCCTGCTTGCGCATTAGGCGTCGTTTTTCAGACCACTTCTGAAACAACGTCTGACCACTGAATTCTCTGTCGATCAGGGTATCCGTCAGACCTGCCCCCGCCCACATTGCGGCCAATGCGACCCAGGCCGTGATAGAAAATGCAGAACCGCCTGTCAGGCCTGCGCCGACAGCACAGCCGCCCGCCAGCATGCCACCCATTCCCATAAACACTGCACCAAATATGTAGCGCACCATACTGCTGCCATCTTTAAAACCTTGTAGCTGTAGAGTACGAGAGAAAAGTGCCGCCAGAAATGAACCAATGAATACCCCCGGCACCAACCCCACATCAAAATCCAGCGGAGCCCCACCCGGTGTCAGGAAATACATCAGCGTATCTGCCGATGGACCAGTGAATGTCATACTTTCCACCTGTGTCGGTTCAAAGGTCTGATACGACATGTGATAGGTAAACCACCAGCCGCCTACAACCATCGTCCCTACACCGACAGATCCAACCCAGGCCCATGCCGAAAGTTTGTTACGGATACCGTAGAAGACCGCAACCGCCATACACACCAGACCAATATAGATGCCAGTTTTATCTCCCCAACCCAAAAAAGAGATCAGCTCCAACCCACCATCATCATGTAAGAGCCAGGCACCTGCGACCGTGTCTCGGGCGGGAGACAAAATACCACGCAGGCTTGCCTGAGCGACCGCGGCAAAAAGCAGACCAGAAAATAGTGCGCGAAGGTTACCTGTCGCAGCCAGCACCAACAGACGTGCGCCACAACCACGTGCCAGCACCATGCCTGACCCGAAGAGCACCCCACCGATGACCGCACCGGAGAGCGAGCCATAGGAAGCCAGCATTCGAGAGTCGCTGATATCGAGCATCTCGGCTGAGATCAGCGCCTGAGTCCCTGCCACCGCAGCAGAAAATGTCAGTAACCAGATCGCCACCTTGTTACCAATCTGGCCACGCCAAAACTCAACCACAGCAGCACGTAAGCAAAACTGACTGCGTTGAGCAAACGTGCCAAACATAATACCGAGAACCAACCCACCGAAAGCAGTCGTGCCGGCCTCTCCAAACTGATCGATTAGATACTCAAAATCCATGCTCACCCAGCCCCCGCTGCTTAACCTGGCTGATCGAGCTACTATTCTGAAACCGCTATACCAACAACAGACATGAAAACCGCCGCCAGGGTTTCTACCCGATCGATGCAGCGACCAATTATACAGCTATATGCTTATTCTTGGTTGATATATATCAGCGGATTGTGCACCGCAGTTATACCCCTTTGGTTGAAGAAAGGAGCTTTCTGGGGCCATAAACAAAAAAACGGCCCCTGAATAGGAGCCGTAAGCTTGGTAAACGCAACTGCGTTAAAGAGAGATAGGATCAGACTGTGGACCAGCAGATAACATCTGCTGGTCCAACCATCCAGGCTTAGAAGAAGCCCAGTGGGTTGATGTCGTAGCTGACCAGCATGTTCTTGGTCTGCTGATAATGTTCCAGCATCATCTTGTGAGTCTCACGACCTACACCGGACTTCTTATAGCCGCCGAATGCTGCATGCGCTGGGTACAAGTGGTAGCAGTTAGTCCATACACGACCGGCCTGGATACCACGGCCCATGCGGTAAGCACGGTTCATATCGCGGGTCCATACACCGGCGCCCAGACCAAATTCAGTGTCGTTAGCAATAGCCAGTGCTTCTGCTTCGTCTTTAAACGTGGTGACAGACACAACCGGACCAAAGATCTCTTCCTGGAAGACACGCATGTCGTTGGTGCCTTTGATCAGGGTTGGCTGCACGTAGTAACCGCTGTTCAGATCACCGTCCAGCTGTTCAACACTACCACCCATCAGGATTTCAGCGCCTTCTTCGCGGCCGATATCCATGTAACCCAGAATCTTATCGAACTGCTGCTGAGATGCCTGCGCACCCACCATCACATCAGTATCCAGCGGGTTGCCACGCTTGATCTGTTTCGCACGTTCGATCACTTTCTCGATGAACTTATCAGCGATAGATTCCTGAACCAACAGACGAGAAGGACAAGTACATACTTCACCCTGGTTGAAGTAAGCCAGTACCGCACCTTCGATACACTTGCTTACGTACTCGTCTTCCTGATCCAGAACGTCTTCGAAGTATACGTTTGGAGACTTACCACCCAGCTCAGTAGTAGACGGGATGATGTTTTCAGCTGCACACTTCATGATGTGTGAACCGACTGGTGTAGAACCGGTAAACGCGATCTTCGCGATACGCGTGCTGGTTGCCAGTGCCTGACCTGCTTCTGCACCAAAACCGTTAACGACGTTCAATACGCCCGGTGGCAGCAGATCGCCAATCACTTCCATCAGTTTCAGAATGGATACTGGAGTTTGTTCAGCTGGCTTAAGTACAACACAGTTACCGGCAACCAGAGCAGGCGCCAGTTTCCAGGCAGCCATCAGCAGCGGGAAGTTCCAAGGGATAACCTGACCCACAACACCCAGCGGCTCGTGGAAGTGGTAAGCAACAGTATTTTCATCGATCTCACCGATGGAGCCTTCCTGTGCACGGATGCAACCTGCGAAGTAACGGAAGTGATCGGCACAAAGAGGTACGTCTGCTGCCAGTGTTTCACGTACAGCTTTACCGTTATCCCAAGTTTCAGCAACCGCCAGCATTTCCAGATTTTCTTCGATGCGATCTGCAATTTTCAGCAGGATACCGGAGCGCTCAGCAACGGACGTTGCACCCCATGCTGCTCTCGCTGCGTGCGCCGCGTCCAGAGCCAGCTCGATATCTTCAGCTGTAGAGCGTGGAATTTCACAAACATCCGCGCCAGTAACAGGCGTCGTGTTGGTGAAGTATTCACCTTTTACCGGAGAAACCCACTGGCCGCCGATAAAGTTTCCGTAACGGGGTTTGAAAGAAACAACTGAACCGTCTGTTCCTGGCTGTGCGTAAATCATCTTGTAAGCCTCTTCTTGTTATTGACCAGCTCTTGAATTGGATAGCGAGCCGATTGCTAAGACACCGTTTCATATTAGCGAGCAGGACCGCGAGACAGGTATCATCCCTTGGCACACAAAATTTACTCACTTAGTAGTAGTTTCTGTGTGCTACAACCAGAAGAGGACGCGTGCTCCCTGCTGCGTACTTGCGTATTTATCCCTAAATAATTCATTGATTCTGCCGATGAAAAAGCAGAGCAGAAAATGTAGTTCAGCTGCTGAATTTTCGCCAGAAAACAGCCAAAGTCTATATGTCTAAAATGCTGGATAAGCGTTGACAGTATATGATCTCAACCGCACTATGTGATTATTGAGTAGTCATCCGAATGCACAATGGAACTCATCTAGGACGACAGTAATGAGCCACACCCCTGATAGTTACTTTATTCCCTCCCGCCCTGAAATTCTTATTCAGCTCAATAAGTTGATGAACAATCAGGACATCGATGTCGATCAGATCTGTAAGGTACTGAAACAAGACATCGCACTATTTTCCAGCGTACTCGCAACCGTCAATACACCGTATTTTGGCCTTGCCCGCAAAATCACCTCGCTGGAGCACGCCGTCACCCTGTTAGGTATCAATCGCGTTTTCACTATCGTACGCCTGGCTGCATTGCGGAACAGTTTATCCACACTGGGGCCTCTGGAGCGCTTCTGGGATACCGGTGCGGATGTCGCACAGATCTGTGGCATATTGGCCCGACGTTTTCCGGACGTGAATGCTGATGACGCTTACACCTTGGGTATGCTGCACGATTGCGGACTACCGCTGATGATGCATAACTTCGACGGTTACAAGAAATTCCTTGAGCACATCCCATGTGACAGTATTTCCGGTCTCCACCTGGCACAACTGGAACAATATGGCGTCAGTCACTATGACCTGGGCTTCGCGCTGACAAAATCCTGGAACCTTCCAGAAACCACTGGTGAAGCAATCAGGTTGCAACCGGAATACAAAGAATTCATCACACTAAAAGATGATCAAGACGAGATACGTACTCAACTTTGCATTCTGCTTCTTGCCAAAGAGATCAGTCGAAAATACCGCACTTACTGGCGGGTGAGTAAACAGGACATTCCGTTGATCAGTGATCTGGAACCGATCCTGAACTTCATGGGCATCTGCGATTATGACTTCTTTGATTTCCGTGACGACATTCTGATGATGATGGAAACCTGAGAGCAAGCACGCGCTCTTTCCTAACAGCCATCGTTTCTGAAGGTTATTCCCCTCCGCTTTATGCTCCAAAGACTGCTGCTACAACATCAGACCGTAGCAGCGGCCTCTACCAGCAATATCTCTTTTGCATCACACAAGCGCCCCCAGCTAAGCGGGCCATCTGCCTCTGCCCTAAAACCCAAACGCAAAAAAGCCGCGGGCAGAACCCAGCGGCTTTCAGATCAGGCACCCTTTCAGATACCTGAAGGTCTATCAGTCAGCTCAACTTACTTAGGCAGTTTGAAAGTCCACACGCTACCACCCTGGTTCAGGTGCTTAACGCGCTTAGCCACTTCACCACCCCAAAGTGGTACTGCACCACCCCAGCCAGAAACAACGGATACGTACTGCTCACCGTCCATTTCCCAAGTGATTGGCGAACCAACGATGCCGGAACCGGTGTTGAACTTGTACTTCATCTCACCGTTCTTCGCATCAAACGCCATCAGGTAACCTTCTGGGTTACCCATGAAGACCAGGTTACCCGCAGTTGCCAGAACACCACCCCACAATGGAGCGTAGTTCTTATAGCGCCATACTTCTTTACCGGTCTTAGGATCCATAGCACGCAGAACACCGATGTAATCGTCGTTCAGAGAGCTGATAGTGAAACCTGCACCCAGGTACGCTGCGCCTTTCTTGTAGGACACTGGCTCGTTCCAGATATCCATCGCCCATTCATTGGATGGTACGTAGAACAGACCGGTGTCCTGACTGAACGCCATTGGCATCCAGTTCTTACCACCCAGGAAGGATGGTACAGCACGGATAGCCTTACCTTTCTTACCATCTTTTGAGGCAGAAGGGTCACCCGGGCGGTTCTCGTCGACGTAGATCGGACGACCTTTCTTATCCAGACCTTTCGCCCAGCTGATTTCGTCTACAAAAGGGAAACCACGGATGAAGTCACCGTTTTCACGGTTCAGGACATACATAAAGCCGTTACGGTCAGCAGTTGCAGCTGCTTTAACGGTTTTACCGCCATCCTTGTAGTCGAAGGAGATCAGCTCGTTCACACCATCGAAATCCCAGCCATCGTTTGGCGTGGTCTGGAAGTGCCATGCAATCTTGCCGGTATCCGGATCAATTGCCA
>JAGSHA010000258.1 GCA_023954795.1 Oceanospirillaceae bacterium
CAAACCATCTAATAGACCCATAACGCGTTACCTCCAAATTGTGCTGCCACACCCTGACGCCAAGCCGCTGAATGACACCTGAATTACCACCGTAACAGCTATAAATGACAGTACCGGCAAAATAAGTAAGGTTTTTATAGACCATCACACCCTGTTTAGCGACTTAACTGCCCTCTTACTTTACCCCTTGATTACCAGCACACGACAAACACAGCATAAAAAACTGCAAGATAACGGTATAAGCCCTAAGACAGCAGCTGAAACTCTAAACTCGCTTTTTCCGCACCATTCACCAAAATTGTCAGCCGGTGTTCGCCTGGATAATGTTTACGGGTTGTCATCTGACGAAAGCTCTGGCGACGGCTAAACACTTTGCTCATCTCGCCAAACTCACCTTCTGTGATTTTGAACACCTTACGGTTTTGCCGACCATTGGCTTTCATATAGTCCACCGCGTATTCAATTCGCAACTGACCCAGCTCTCCTTGCAACGCCCCCAGTTCGAAACTAAAAAGCAGCTCATCACCAATATGCAGAGACTCTGATTCCAGCTGTAAATTAGAAACGGCGATATCTTCAGCCGGGTGATAACCAAACAGTGCCATCACTTCCGGATGCGCTTGCTTCAATAGCGTTCGGCTACCGTGCTTGATGATCCAATCACTCAATGGGCTTTCATTAAAATATCGCTGTGCCCAACCAATCATCACGGCGGGATTATCTTTCGCAATATCGTTCAGATTATTCGCCACACTGCGCCGCACGTAGTCACTGTCATCGTGCCGCAACTTATCCAGAATGGGTAAGATCGGTGCAGGATCACACTTAAACTCCGGTAATGCCTGCCCCCAGGGCAATCGCGGACGGCAACCTTCACTGGCAAGACGCCGTACATGATGGTTCTCGTGTTCGCTCCAGCGCAGCATTTGCGCCATCATTTTCTCCGGTTCAGCCATAATAAACGGCCGAACAGCGAACTCGGCACTGGAAAATCGAGTCAACCATTGCATAGCCTCCATGGAAATATCCCAGTGCTGCTGGCCATACGCTTCCACGTAGTCTGGAAAAAACAGCGCCTCATAACCACCGAATGAGGGCGCGACATCCATCAACACTGCAATGGCTTTTTCATAAGGTTGCTGCAACGCTGAATGCAGACAGTGACGAATGTGCTGGCCCCGCGCTTTAAGCTCACGCGATGCCCACTGCTCATCAAACACCGACTGTAAAAACTGCTCAACCGGAAAAGCCGGATAGGCTTGTGAACAACCGTCAGCCAAACGCTGCAGGTAAACCTGATCGTAGGCGTCTTTTAAGAGTTGAGACATGAAGCACTCCAAAGAAAACGAAGAATTGTGGGTTTTATACGATGGATTATGTCCAGTCTGCCTGCGCCAGATGGCTCAGTTCAAACGGGTCTGCAAGGATCCTGCAATTCATTGGTTTGATATCACCGGTCAGGAGGACTGGTTGCACCAACACAACATTCAACCCATTGATGCGATGCTGGAGCTTCATCTGGTCAATCAGGATCGCCAGGTCATCAAAGGGCTGGACGCATTTATCCGCCTCTGGTCACACACAACCCTGTTTAGACCCTTAGCGTGGCTACTCCAGCTGCCCGTCATTTATCCGGCCGTGCAACGCTACTATCACGGAGCCACCCGGCGCCGCTTACGCAAACAAGGCCGCCTCCCAAACCAGCACTGCGACAAATGATCTTATTTCTATTCAGATCTCAGGCCGACTGTTTACGCCTGCTCGATGTGGCTTTACGACTACGCGTGCCAGTACCCCCGGCACGCTTACGTCGACGTTTAACCGGTTTGGATGGCAACCCCTGCAAACTGGAGGGGACAGCCGTCACCGCCTGAGCGATCAGCTCATTCAAACGCCCCAGCAACGGAGACATAAAACTCTGATAACTTGCGCTTTTCTGGCTGATTGCATCCAGCTGTGATTCCCAATGCGCGGTCATATCAGGCTTGGAAGCACTGTCGGGCAATGCATCCACTAACCCTCCACCGGCTTCGGTCGCACGAATCGTTTTACCTTCACGGGTCAGAAAACCACGCTTAAACAACAGCTCGATAATGCCTGCACGGGTTGCTTCCGTTCCCAGACCGTCCGTATCTTTCAGCACCTTTCGAATATCGCTATCGGTCACGTAACGGGAGATTCCGGTCATCGCTGCAAGCAACGTCGCATCCGTAAAGTACTTAGGTGGCTGGGTGATTTTTTCTACCACTTCACCGCGTTCAGAGTGCAGGTTCTGGCCTTGCGTCAGGGCTGGCAGAGTCTGTTGCTCCGCATCATCTTTGTCGGGTGTTTGTATACCCAGCAATATTTTCCAGCCCTGCTCTAAAGACTGTCGGGCGGTGGTCGTAAAACGTCCACCTTCAATCATCACCTCAACCTTAGTCTCAAAATAACGATAGGCTGGTAGAAACTGATAAAGATACTGACGGGCAACCAGTTCATAAATCTGTCGTTCTGCTTTACCCAAACGCCCGAGATCACTGTTTTTTGCAGTGGGAATAATCGCGTGGTGCGCATCGACTTTTTTATCGTTCCAGGCTTTGCTTTTTTGTGCCGGATTCAACATCCCTTGCGCTTTTTCGAACTCAGCACAGTTGTTGTTGATGGCAGCGATAACCGACGTGGCCTGAGCATGCTGCTCCACCGGAAGGTAGCGACTGTCAGAACGCGGATAGGTAATCAGCTTGTGCTTTTCATACAACGCCTGACAACCGTCCAGCACTTGCTGTGCACTCATACCAAAACGTTTTGCCGCATCAATCTGCAATGAGGACAAGCTGTACGGCAGCGGCGCGGCTTGTTGTTTCTCTTTCTGCTCTAGCTTGCTCAGCAGCGCTGTTTTATCAGTGATCCGGTTGGCGACATTCTCAGCCAGTGGACGGGACAAGATACGGCCGTCTTCATCCTGATAGGGCCGACACGCCTCGCTCGGCTGCCACTTGGCGGTAAAACGCGCCCCCTCAGGCGTCATCAAGTGGGCAATCACTTCATAAAACGGCTTGGGCTGAAATGCTTCAATTTCCCGATCCCGCCGTACCACCAATCCCAACACGGGTGTTTGCACCCGCCCCACAGACAACACGCCGTTATATCCGGCTTTCTGACCCTGTAGCGTATACGCGCGGGTCATATTCATGCCGTACAACCAGTCGGCTCTTGAACGCGCCAACGCCGAAGTGGAAAGCGGAATGAAGTCGCGGTTTTCACGTAAACGACTGAGCGCACGTTTCACGGCAGGTGGGTTAAGATCGCTAATCAAGCAACGCTGAATGGTCGCTTTTTTGGCCGCAGGTAACCCGATGAACTCGATCACCTCATCAACCAGCAGCTGCCCCTCGCGATCGGGATCACCCGCGTGGACCAGTTGATCGGCTTCCTTCATCAGCTTACGGATGACAGTGAGTTGTTTACGGGTTTTGGGTTTAGGTTTGAGCTGCCATTGATCAGGAACAATGGGCAGGCTTTCCAGCGTCCATTTTTTGTACGCGGGATCGTAAGCATCCGGCTCAGCCTGCTCCAGCAAATGGCCGATACACCAGGTCACTACATCACCATTACCTGCGCGTACAAAGCCCTCTCCCTTTTTGTGCGGCTTAGGAAGCACATCAGCGATTGCTCGCCCGAGGCTGGGTTTTTCTGCAATGTAGAGGATCATGGGATTCGCCAGATACTTACTGTATATAAAAACAGTAATCTAGCGGACTTTAGGTACGATTGCCAGTATCAGTCTGATTGGCGGGATTCTTCCATCTTGACCATCAACCAGTCACGGAAAGATTCCATACCATATGTCGGCTGCCGTTTATTGGAATACACAAGATAGAAATCCCGCGCCGACTTCAGTACCACATCAAAAGGCTGCACCAACTGACCGTACTGAACCTCTCGATCTATAAGCTGACTATCCGACAGTGCCACCCCTAACCCTTCCATCGCGGCATTCAAAGCGAGTGAGGTGTTGGAGAATGTCAGACTCTTCTGATCCCGTGACCAGCCAACCCCCTCCTGACGCAGAAGCTGATTCCACTCCTGACTGCGACTGGAGACATGGATCAGGGTGTGCTGTCTTAAATCCTGAAGGGTTTTCAGACGCCCCTCTTCCAACAACAGCGGACTGCACACCGGCATAATGGCCGAATGACGCATAAAGTGTGCTTCTACCCCTTTCCAGCGGCCGTCACCAAAGTAGATTCCCATGTCCGTGTCGGAGTGCTCAAAATCGATAGCCCCCGATAATGTGCTCAGGCGCAGCTCTACATCAGGATATTGCTTCTGAAAATCGGCCAAACGAGGCACCAGCCAGCGAGTCAGAAATGCGGGGGCCACAGCGATATTAACAGCGCCCGCGTTAGGGGACGCCATTAACCGTCGGGTAGCACTGTCCACTTCATCCAGCGCCAGCTGAATTGCAACCAGATATTTTTCTCCCGCGGTAGTAAGAAACACCTTGCGCTTTTCTCTCCGAAACAGATTCATCCCCAAAAAAGCTTCCAACGCTTTAACTTGGTGACTCACCGCTGAGGGCGTCACAAACAACTCGTCAGCAGCCTGATTAAAGCTACCGAGCCGGGCGGCCGCTTCAAAACTGCGCAACGCATTCAGGGGGGGCAAACGTCTGATAACTCTCTCCAGCGATCTCAAATATAAACTGACGTCTACATTGATGAATTTTTCTAATCAATAAGCTGAAAAACTGTCGTTTGTTTAGCAGCCGCATAGACTTTAGTATAAACCCCATCAACTGACTGATCTACGGTTAGAGCACAGATAACACGGGGCTTACCCAGCCAAATCTCTGTTTCGGGCCGTACTGACCGACGAATCTTATCCGAACGTCAGGTCATGTAAACTTAATACATCTGGTGAATAAAATGCAGAACGAAATTGTAATCCGTACTAACGAAGCTGGCGAACCTGATATGGATTTTTATCTGCGTGAAGCTCAAATGCTGCGTGAGCAGGCCTTGGTCGATACATTCACCTCATTGATCAGCTCTATTGCGGCCGCAGTGCGTTTCGCCAAGCAAAAGCTCAGCTTCAGCCGTCAACCCTCTTTCGGGACTCTCTTAGGTCACTAAGAGCACACCTCTCTTTGGGGCCTTTTTAAGGCCCCTGTTTTACATTCCCCCCC
>JAGSHA010000304.1 GCA_023954795.1 Oceanospirillaceae bacterium
GAACGTGGCAACTTCGAGTGCGCTCAGGACAGGGCCAAAGATCTCTTCCTGGTAGATAGACATCTCAGTAGTCACACCACGGAACATGGTTGGACCCACCCAGTTACCATCCGGGTAACCTTCAACTACAACATCAGAACCGTCGAGGATACATTCCGCGCCAGCATCTTTACCCTGCTGAATGAAGCCCAGAACTTTGTCACGAGCCTGTGGGTTGATCTGAGGACCGTAACCCGCTTCTGGGTCATCCCATGCGCCCGGACGTACTTTCGCCAGCGCATCACGTACTTCTGGGATCCACTTACGGGATTCACCAACGAAGACGGCAACAGAGATCGCCATGCAACGCTGACCCGCAGCACCAACAGATGCACCTGCAATGCTGTTAACAACCTGGTTCTTAGCCGCATCCGGCATGATAACCATGTGGTTTTTCGCACCGGCAAATGCCTGTACGCGTTTCATCTTGTCGGTACCGGTACGGTAGATATGCTCACCAACAGCAACAGAACCTACGAAGGAGATCGCTGGCGTGTCTTTGTGGGTCAGCAGCTGGTTAACAGCGTCTTTAGTACCGTGAACAACCTGCAGCAGACCTGCTGGTGCACCCGCTTCCTGGAACAGCTCAGCCAGACGCATCGGCGTCAGAGGATCCTGCTCGGATGGCTTCAGTACAAACGTGTTACCGCAAGCAATTGCCATTGGGAACATCCACAGCGGAATCATTGCCGGGAAGTTGAAAGGAGTAATACCCACACATACACCCAGTGGCTGAGTGATGCTGTAGCAATCGATCTTACGCGCTACGTTTTCTACCGTTTCGCCCATGCTCAGAGATGCAATGTTGCACGCGTGTTCTACAACTTCGATACCACGCCACACGTCGCCTTTTGCATCTTCAAAGGTCTTGCCGGTTTCTTGAGACAAGATGGTTGCGATCTCGTCATGGTTCTCTTTCAGAAGCGCCTGGTAGCGCAGCATCAGACGAGCGCGCTCACCAACAGGAGTCTCTTTCCAGGTTTCGAAAGCTGTTTTTGCCGCTTCAACTGCGCCTTCTACTTCCGCTTCAGTTGCACAAGGCACCTGCGCAATAACTTCCTGCGTCGCTGGATTAGTTACTGGGATAAAGTTCTGAGATTCGCTCTGAACGAATTCGCCGTTGATCAGGAGAGGTACTTGCTGAGTCATCGCTTTTACCTATGCCTCTGGTTAGTTGTTGTTATTCGTCTTTTGTTTGGAACGTTTCTTACGTTTGGAACGTGATGGTTAAGTTGTATCATGCGACCCTGAACTTCAGGATTGATAATCTTGTCTTATTGATGGACTATATTGCGATTCATTAGGTAATTTCCCTTATACATAGGTCGCATCTATGAGCACACCATCAAGCTGGCCGCTGCCTCCCGAAAGCATTCGCTTTGTTATTCCGCGCCGCGTCATTTCTGAGTTAGCTCAACATCCGCTCAGCAGCGGCCTGTACCCACTAGGCATGGGATATTACCGCCAAGCGACTGGACACCATATGGAACGGGAGGTGCACGATGATAACCTGCTGATCTATTGCCTTGATGGAGAAGGAGATTTAGAAGCCGGTGACAAAAAACACCGCGTGCGACCCGGTGATATATTGTTAATTCCTAAGGGCATCCCACATTCGTATAAAGCGCGCCGCAAGAATCCGTGGACCATTTACTGGGTTCATTTTCACGGCCACCATGCGGGTGATTTTGTACAACATCTTGCACTGCCGCGAAGCGACCAACCCCATCTGGTAATGCCCATTGGTATCCACTCCCGACTGGTCAGCGATTTTGAAGCGCTGCTGGAAGCCCGAGAATCCACCTACAACATCAATGCCTACATATGCGCTGCCAACCAGCTACGCCAGATAATGGCGCATATCGCCCTGCTACAGCCCTTAGCACGCCATAAACAATCCGGGGAAGGGATTGATATCGAGCGCGTTCACAGCCTGATGCAGGCACGCGCGCACGAGCAGCTGGACCTGGATACACTGGCTGAAACCGTTAACCTGTCGAAATACCACTTTGTAAAGAAATACAAAGAAATTACCGGCACAACGCCCATCAATCATTTTATTCAGCTCAAAATCGAACGCGCCTGCCACCTGCTGGACACCACCAACAACAGCATCAACGAGATAGCCTTCGCAGTGGGGTATGAAGATGCCTATTACTTTTCACGGATTTTCAAGAAACTGATGGGTGTATCACCGAGCCAGTATCGAAAGATGCGTACAGGCGCGTACCCATACAAAGGTGACTGAAGCACAGGCAGGTAGATCGGGATGAGTAAAACAATGCCCAACCGAATTTAATACATCAAGAAACGAGAAAGCCGGGCAGTGTCAGACACGCCCGGCTGGAGAGAAAGCGGATTCGCCGCTGCCGCCCCTTCAAACAGCAACAGCCCGTTCCGTAGACGGGAACCTTGTAAGGCTTAGATCATCTCTACAGCAACGGCTGTGGCTTCACCACCACCGATACACAAAGACGCAACACCTTTCTTCAAGCCTTTCTGCTTCAGGGTGTGCAGCAGGGTTACCATGATACGTGAGCCGCTGGAACCGATCGGATGACCAAGAGCACATGCACCACCGCGCACGTTGACTTTATCCGCATCCAGACCCATTTCATTAATCGCCAGGATAGATACCACAGCAAAGGCTTCGTTAACCTCATACAGATCAACGTCGTCCTTACTCCAGCCCGCTTTATCCAGCGCTTTCTGGATCGCACCAATCGGCGCAATGGTGAACTCTGCTGGCAACTGGGCGTGCGTAGAGTGAGACACGATACGCGCCAGTGGCTGCAGGCCACGTGCATTGGCATCAGACTCTTTCATCAGCAGCAGTGCAGAACCGCCATCAGAGATTGAGCTGGAGTTCGCTGCAGTCACGGTGCCGTCTTTCTTGAACGCTGGACGCAGACCACGGATCTTATCGATACGCGCATTACCCGGCTGCTCATCGGTATCCACAACCACTTCGCCCTTGCGGGTTTTGATTGTTACCGGTGCAATCTCATCTTTGAATTCACCGCTTTCAATCGCCGCGATCGCTTTTTCGAGAGAACCGATCGCAAAATCATCCATCGCTTCACGCGTTACATTAAAGTCATCTGCACTTTTCTGTGCAAATGTACCCATCAGACCGCCTTCGTAGGCATCTTCCAAACCATCCAGGAACATGTGGTCCATAACCTGACCGTGCCCCATACGCATACCCTGACGCGCTTTTGGCAGGATGTAAGGTGCCTGACTCATGTTTTCCATACCGCCGGCGACCATCACATTGGCAGAACCCGCCAGAATCTGGTCATGAGCCATCATCACGGCTTTCATACCAGAACCACACATTTTGTTGACGGTCGTACAGCCCGCCGCATCAGGAATACCAGCAGCACGAGAAGCCTGTCGCGCAGGCGCCTGACCGAGACCCGCCGGTAGCACACAACCCATCACAACCTCATCAACATCATCAGCCTTAAGACCTGCACGCTCTACCGCAGCCTTAATTGAGGTTGCACACAGATCCGGAGCACGCACATCGCTCAGTGATCCCATCATGCCGCCCATCGGGGTGCGCGCCGCACTCACAATCACTACTGCATCCTGACTCATACTTTTCACCTTAAAATGCTTCTGTTTACGTTAACGTAATTTTTTGACACAAAAAAAGGGTGCAAGTTTGCACCCTTTTTATACTCAGCGTTTAGCTAAAGTTACGCTTAATCACCTTTTGAATTTCACCCACAATACCGCTACGGAATGCCAACACACAGACAACGAAGATTAAGCCCATGATGATATGGATATAGTTACCCAGCTCACCACCCGACAGATAGTTCTGAATAGTGACAACCACACCAGCACCCACAACAGGCCCCAATATAGTCCCCATACCCCCCAGCAAGGTCATCAGTACAACCTCACCGGACATATGCCAATGGATATCGGTCAGTGACGCCAGCTGGAATACCAACGTTTTAGTTGAACCCGCCAGACCCGCCAGTGCAGCAGAGATAATAAACACAACCCACTTATAGTCATTAACGTTGTAACCCAACGACACTGCCCGCGGCTCATTTTCACGAATCGCTTTCAGAATCTGACCAAAAGGTGAATGTATGGTCCGGTGAATTAACCAGAAGCCGAAGATAAAGATTGCCAGCACGAAGTAGTACATAACAATATTATCCGACAGGTCGAAGATACCGAACAGCGTGCCACGCGGTACACCCTGAAGACCATCTTCACCACCGGTAAACGGTGATTGTAGATAGAAAAAGAAT
Source organism: Oceanospirillaceae bacterium (assembly GCA_023954795.1). Lineage (GTDB taxonomy): Bacteria > Pseudomonadota > Gammaproteobacteria > Pseudomonadales > Balneatricaceae > Pontibacterium. Next base: position 4,314 of record JAGSHA010000304.1, read on the forward strand.
GCCAACTGAGCCAGCGCTAACGTGACCATCGCAAAGTAAATACCTTCGCGCTTAACCGCCAGCTTACCGTATACC
>JAGSHA010000214.1 GCA_023954795.1 Oceanospirillaceae bacterium
CAGTATCAGACCATCTTCACCGGTTGGCAGTTCTTCCAGGGTATCAGGATCAACGATGCGGAAGGTTGAACCCGGCAATGCTAAGCCCACGGTTCCCTGCTTTGTACCGACCTGAACCGTCCAGCCATCGGTGACCAGATGATCCGGCAGGTTCACACCCGCAACTGGAGTGGTTTCCGTACAGCCGTAGCCTTCCTGAATCGGCACGCGGAAACGCGCTTCGAAGGTATCCCGTACCTTCGGATCCAGCTTTTCAGCACCGGCCACCACCACACGCAAGGTTTCCAGCATCATCGGATGCAGCTTGCTGTTGCGGCTGTAGATACGCAGGAAGGTCGAGGTGGCGCACATGATGGTGGCACGGAAACGTGCGACACCTTTACCGATATTCTGGGCATCTGTCGGGTCGGGATGACAGATCACAGGGATACCCTCAATCAGTGGCATAAAGCAGGTCACTGTGAGGCCAAATGCGTGGAACAGCGGCAAAGTCGCCATGATCTTGTCGTAATCGCGCACGTTGAGCACATCAGAGATCTGACGCAGGTTAGCCATAATATTACGGTGGCTAAGCATCACCCCTTTAGGTGCACCTTCACTACCGGATGAGAACAAAATCGCGGCGGTATCTTCCAGATCAGTGCGTTTACACAGCATCCACTGCAACAGAAAGGTCGGTAATAACTTGACCATCCCCAGCGTCATCAGCCCTTCGGCTTTGCTCACACCAGCTTTGATATCTTCCATATACAGAACATGGCGACCGGCAAAGAGCGGCTCCACATCAATACCACGCAGCTTCAGCTTGGCGACAAACTTATGCGCCGTGACGATGGTGGAGACTTCAGCTTGTTCCAGTGCCGACTGCATCGACTCAGATGGTGACGTGAAGTTGATATTCACGACGGTTTTACCCGCCATCAATGACGCCATGTTAGCGATGGCACCGGCATTCGTGGTGGGCATCAACAGCCCGATATTCTGACCGTCGGTTTTCTTGATACGGCGGGCAAAAATTGTACAACCGGTCAGCAAGCGCAGATGTGTCAGCGGTGTATCTTTGACCTCAGTGATCGCCCACTCGGTCGGTTCCTGCTTTGCGGTACGAATAAAGGCTTCCGGGATCGTTTCCATACCACGGGTATGCTCTTCCCACGCATGGATCGACAATTCCGCGACCTTCTTCTTCACCATTTCAGCATTCGAACCGATCGGCAGCTGCTTACCAAAGGCCACAATCACATCCCGTTGCAGACCGCTGTTACGCAGGGTTTTCATCTTCTCGGTTGAGCGTGAGAAACGACTGCCCCACAAACCACGCAGGTAAAACGGGATGATCACCCCTTCAGCACCTTCACAGGCGCGCTCAAATCCACGGCGGAACTCGGCAATCTGACCGGTATGACTAATTGAACCCTCAGGGAACAAACAAACCACTTTGCCTTCGTTCAGCAACTCGGTGACTTTCTTCAGCGCGGTACGGCTCTTGGCACCTGAGATCGGAATCACACCGTAGATATCCAGGAACCACTTCAGGTACCAGCGCTCATAGATACTGCGATCCATCACAAAATGCACATGACGTGGGCACGCCATCTGGATCATCGCCCAATCCAACCAGCTGATATGGTTACCCAGCAGCAGCGTACCTTTGCCATCTTCCGGCAGGTTTTCAAACCCCAGCACCTGCAGTTTGTATTTGCGCTTCATCAAGCCCAGCACGATCAGGCGCAGCGAGGCTTCCGGTACTGACGTAATTGCCAGTACGGTACCCAACACCGCGACTACGGCCAGTGCCCACAGCAACCAACGTCCGTCTACACCCACATAGGCACAGCCGACGGTGATCACCAAAAAGCCAAACATGGTCAGGTTCTGGATAAAGTTGTTACCCGCCAGTACACGCCCGTTTTCGTTCTCTCCGGCGTTAAACTGGATCAGAGCATTCAACGGTACGTTCAGCATCGCGCCAAACAGACCAATCATCAGGAACATCACCCCCTGCCATGCCATCGATGGCATCTGAGGCAGCAGGATCAGGCCGGTGGCAACACCTGCCGCACCCAACGGAATCAGTCCGACATTGATGTGTTTCTTCGACAGTTTGCCCGCCACAATCGACCCCAGCATGATGCCGATCCCTGCCAATGCCATCACACCCTGAATAACAAAAGTGTTGTGCTGATCTAATTGCTCTTCCGCAAACGCCGGGAACACTGCCAGCATCACCTGACTGATCGACCAGAACAGGGCCAGACCAATGATCGCCAGAAAGATCGGACGATGACTCAGGATCATGCCCAAGTTGGATTTCAGCGTTTTACCTTTGCTATACGCGCTCCAGTCGAAACGAGATTCAGTGTTGGTCTCTTGTGTCCGAGGCAAGCGGTACGCCATCGCCAGTTCCAGTAATGCACCGGCCACCAGCACCCAACCCAATGGAGCCACACGCAACAAACTCTCTTCCGGGCTCATCTGCTCTGCACCTTCTAAGCGCAGCTCAAACATCAATGAGAACACCACAATACCGCTCAGGATCGCGATCATCGTGGTCGCCTGCACCCAACCGTTACCTTCACTGAGGTTATCCGCGCCCAACAGCTCTTTGATGTAGCCGTACTTAGCAGGCGAATAGAACGCACTCTGTACCGCCAGAATAAAGGTCAAGCCAAAGGCCACGATAAACAAACCCTGGTAGTAACAGAGCGTGATCAGCAAGGTGATCGCCACCGCAGCCCAGGCTGATTTTCGCATCACCTCGTTCTTCGGATACTTATCGGCGATATAACCGCACGGTGTGAATAACATAAAGAATGGCAGCAAAATCAAACCGTTAACGACAGCAGTCAGCAGGATTTGAACTTCACCGTCATAGGCCTTAAACAAGGTGTTCTGAATAACGATTTTATGGCCCAGATCGACAAAGGCGTTGATAAACGCCATGGTGATAAAGGCCAGAAAACCTTTGTGTTTAATCAGGTCTTTCACTTTGTCACTCCTCCTACAGATGCGTCAGACGGCATCCAGCCATCCAGATAACGGTCGATCAGACTTTCGGTCATCTGCTGTGCCGCAGAGTCACCGCCAAAAAACAGTTTGTCGCGCAGTTTTAACTGGGTAATACCATGCACACTGCTCCACAAGGTACGGGCAGCCAGCGTAATGTCTTCCGGTGTTTCTTCCGGGTGAAGTTCAGCCAGATCCGCTTCGATACGGGTAAACAGTTCAGCGATTGTTGCCTGCAGCCATTCCGGTGATTCATCGCCTTCGCTGGCACTGTGATCAAACAGCAGTGCCCAACGATGTGACCATTGCTGGGCATAAGTCAGATACGCAGAAGCATAGCCTTTCAGACGCTCTCGCGGTGTAGGCGCGTCGACCTGCTGATCCAGAGCATCCATCAGCCCACGCAATGTGCGAGCATTGATCTGCCAGCACAGGTCATCAAGGTTCTTGAATACAAGGTAGAGCGCACCGACCGAGTAACCAATCGCCGCAGCGACTTTACGCGTGCTAAGCGCCGCGCCCCCCTGCTCATCGAGCAAGGTTTCAGCGGCGGTTAATGCCATCTCCTGCAGCTCCTCGCGGGAGTGATCACTGCGTCGGGCCATGAGGTTATCCTCGTTAATATATTGGAATAGCTGACAGTTAATGAACACTGTTCAGTTAAGATACAAACAAGGATAGTGAACACTGTTCAGAATGTAAAATATTATTTCTCTTTTGAAGATTCTGCAGACAGCTGTCTGCTATATGTACTGAAGGAAACCCTGTTGATTCTCACTGAACGCGGACCAAGATAAAAAATCTAAACCGGTCTGACCACATGTACTATTTGCTATTTGAACCTGCTCCCAATTTCTGGGCACAATACAGTTTCCTGTAGCTCTCGAACGAGAAAAATAACTATGAATAGTTCGATCAGGCGTGTTCTCTTTTCGTGCGCACTACTTTTAATCTCCGGCACTTGTCAGGCAATGAGTGTGACTTTCGTTAATCCCGGCAAGGAAGGGGAACGTTTCTGGGACATGGTCACCGAAACCATGCGCGCGGCGGCCGATGACTTCGAGATTGATCTGGAAGTGGTCTACGCTCAGCGTAATAGAATTCGTATGGCGGAGTTGGGCATCGAAGTGACGGAGAGGGAGGTCCCCCCCGACTATTTGATTCTGGTGAATGAAGAACAGGCCGCAGAAAAGATCCTGGTCGCAGCCAGTCAAAAAAACATCCGCACACTGATGCTGCTGAACGACTTTTTGCCGAAGCAGCATGAGCGCATAGGCGAGCCGGGTGACAACCCCAACCTGCTGGGCGCCATTATTCCCGATAACTTCGGTGCGGGCCGACGTATGATGACGGCACTGCTGAACTGCGCTCAAAATCAACCATCGCCCCAGCCATATCACTTTCTCGCCATCGGTGGTGACCAGACAACCCCTGCCTCCATTGAGCGAAATGAGGGTGCACTGTCCGTACTCAAAGCACACAGCGACACAATCACGCTGGATCGTTTCCTGTATGCCAACTGGAATCAACAGGAAGCCGAGTCCCTCACCGGCAGCTATCTGAGCTGGGCACAACGTAATAACATCAAACTCTCAGCGATCTGGTCTGCCAATGATCCCATTGCCCTAGGTGCCCGTGAGGCATTAAAAAAGGGAGGACTCTTGCCAGGCCAAGATGTCTGCATGGTGGGCCTTAACTGGTCGGCCGAAGCACTCAAACTGGTGAAAAGTGGAGACCTTTTGCTATCGGATGGCGGCCACTTTCTGGCAGGCGCCTGGTCGATGGTCCTGCTGCACGACTATCACCGCCGTATCAGCAACGGCTTCACGGGTCCCATTGGCCATGTTCACTTTCAGATGCAAAGCATTACCTACAACAACGTTGATCGTTACCTCACCTCTCTCGGTGATGAGAATTGGGGAAAAATTGACTTTACACACTTTACGCTTGGAGACAGATCAGCACATAGCGACTATGATTTTTCTTTAAAGCATGTGCTTAACAACATTACGCACTGACCGTCGGAGAATTTGATGCTGAACAAGTTTTGTTCTCTCCGCTTCAAATTGCTGGTGGTGCTGGTCCCTGCTGTCCTGATTGCCCTGTTGATCTCGTTTGGTTACTCAGCCCAAAGCGCACAACAGCAGTTTGACGAGAATATCGAGCAAAAACGAGAAAGCCTGAAGCGATATCCATCGGTTCTGGTCGAACCCCTCTGGAACTTCAATACCGATGCCTTAAAAAGCATCACCTACGCAATGATGCTGGACCCGGACATCCTGCAAATTTCACTCCGCGATGAGGGCAATAATCTTGTCCATGAGGTCCGTTCTCCGAATTTCAGCGACGTTTCAACGGCGTTCACACTGGAAGAACCTCTGATCTACCAAAACGCTCATATCACCCAGCGAGCAGGTACCCTTACGATTATTGTCGGTAATACCAGCCTGCTGAAAGAACAAGAGGGTTACTTTCAGGAGACGCTTCTCTCTCTGCTGCTCGCCGCGATTACCATGCTTTTGGCAGTGTATGTGATCTATGCTCGCTTATTGGGGGGCCCCATCCAATCTTTGATGCAAGCGATCAATCGAAGTCAGGGAGAGCTGGACTTTGTCACGGTCAAACACCGTTCGAACGATGAACTGGGTGAAATTACCCGCGCATTTAACGAGATGCAGGGCCGCATTGAACAGAATCATACACGCCTGAAAAACAGCGAACATCGCCTACGCACGTTGTACCACTCTACCCCTTCACTGCTTTTTAGCCTGGATGCCAGCGGCAATATCTGCGACGCCAGTGACTACTTTCTGCAAGCCCTTGGATTTAAGCGCACAGAGATTACCGGTAAGACTCTATCCAGCCTGATTGCCAGAGAGCACCCGCC
>JAGSHA010000408.1 GCA_023954795.1 Oceanospirillaceae bacterium
AAAACAGGACGGTTACAGTGTTTGTCGGCAGATTCGACAGGATGACGTGTTGGTCCCGGTGATCTTCATCACCGCAAAATCAGAAGAGATCGATCAGGTTGTTGGTCTGGAGCTCGGGGCAGACGACTACATCAAAAAGCCGTTTGGTACACGCGAGGTGATCGCTCGAATTCGTGCTGTGACCCGGCGGGCGCTCGCCAATCAAAACACCCATCCAAACAACGTTCCAAACAACGATGCCCGTTCATTTGAAATGGCTGACCTGCACGTATTTCCCGATGAGCTTCGTGCACAACGCAACAACACAGTGATTGAGCTAAGCCTGCGGGATCTTAAAATCCTTCAGCTGCTGCACAGTGAACAAGGCAAAGTCGTGGATCGGGATACGATTTTCAATCAATGCTGGGGACGCGATTATATGCCGAGTAGCCGTACGCTGGACCAGCATATATCCAAGCTACGCAAGGTCATTGAAGTGGACCCGCGTCATCCGCAGATTGTGCGGACAGTACACGGACTGGGATATCGCTACGACGGCTAACTCAGCACATCGCTGGCCAAATACACGTCACTCAGGTTGGCGCACCACGATAGTAATGCCACAGGAACAGCGAACCGACACTGCGCCAGGGTGCCCAATGCTCAACTAGGTCACGTGCCTGTTTCGGCGTTGGCTTTTGTTCCAAACCTTTCAACCGCCCTAAGGCGATCAAGATCGCCAGATCATCTGCCGGGAAGATGTCCTGCCGATGTAGCGAGAACATCAAATAGATCTCGGCACTCCAGCGGCCAAATCCCCGCAGTGCCGTAATGGATTCAATTGCATCGGCATCACTCAGATTCACCAGCCCTTCCGCATTAAAGGTGCCCGCAACTTGCGCCTCTGCTAAGCCTTTGGCGTACTCGATCTTACGGAACGACATGCCGGCATCGCGCAGCGTCTGAGCCTCAACAGCAAGTAATCCTTCTGCTGACACTTCCGGTAAGGTCGCTTCTACCCTGCCCCTGATTGCATTCGCGGCGTCCGTTGAAACCTGCTGCCCGATAATAATCGACAGAAATGCGCCAAAGCCGGTAGGACGAACCCGAGGCGCAGGTGCCCCCAGCATTTCGAAGGCGGCTGCAACATCTGCGTCAACTTTCGCCAGTGCATTCATACCTTCCAGAATCTGCTTGTCATCCATCTCAAGACCTCAACGGTTCACATTACTGCGGATACACCAGCATAGCCTGAAACGTCATATTGATCAGCGAAAAACGTGGACCGGTAGGGCTTGTGTCTTCCTCTCTCACACTCATCCGATCAATCACCACCCGTACCTTCCAGTCTTCTCCTCGCTGTTCAAGAACAAGCTCACGTTTTGAGTGGTTCGGGTTACGGATCACTTCGGATGCAACGAACGCCAGTAAATCAAACGAAACCGTTTCAAAAGCGGCCGATTCAAAGTGAAGCAGTCCGTTTTGATAACGAGCTGACAACGGTGTTGTTGCCGCAAACGTATGGGTCCATGGATTTTTCTCAATACACCGCGTATCACCACAATACAGAGTAACCAGTGGTGTGATCTGCTGAAATCCAGTGATATCCCGCACTCTGTTTGCGCCTGAACTATTCAGGCTAAACACTCTGGTGCCACCTATTCCCTGAGTCTCATACTCACTGATCAGCTCAATTCCCATCGTGTCGGCAAACGTCTGTACGCGCGCAGGCTCTTCGCGCTCAGATTCAGGTAACCATGTGTTAATTTCGTCCAACCTGCCTCGTTTGCGCAGATAGCGGAGAATCGAACTCATACTTTTTCGGTGCTCAAACCTCAGCGTATCCGGCGCCTGCACTAATTCGCCATCTTCCAGCATGCCATACTGTTTGAGCAGCATCTCCAAACGCCCAACCTGGCTATAGACCGATAGGTTGGTTGCGCTCAAAGGTCCAACTGACGCAATAATCAGCAGTAACGCCAGCGATAGAAACAGGGTTTTGAGCTCAGGCTTAAACAGCGTATACGCCACGGCAAGGCCACCGAGCCAAAGCACCGACACTGCCACAAAGTAACGCGATTCAGTGACACCATATTGATCTACACGCTGGTACAACGCTAAGGCTTGTACAGCAACAGGAATGATCAGCGCGGGGAAAAAATAACGCTGAAATAATCGTACGAAAAGCCCACCCTGCTGCCTTAATGGCCAGCCAAGGAAGTAGGTCAGCACGCCTACACAGCCAAACCCGGTGACCAGATAACTCAACTGTCCGCGTGGCAACGCCTGAACCAGAGCGATCTTTATAAAGTACGCGTAGAGGATGGTGACATAGATAAAGACCAGCGGTACCAGCACCCGCTGCACAATAAAGTTCTCGTGCGGTGCAATGTCATCGTCAGTATCAGTAAACGAGCCTGACCCGGATAGATATCCAAGCGCGTATAGCGGGGCCAGTACCAATAAACAAAAACTCCAGATATCACCATAGATCTCTGAAGGTATATCGGTTTCAAAGAGATATTCGATTGTACGGATCGATACTGAAGTGCCACCTCCCCATATAGTCGCGGCAAGCAGCGCAAATATCGTGCCCTGATACACCTGAACGCTATACCCCCACAGTGCAGCATCATCCCTCAGCGTCAAATACGGGGCGCTTGATACGCTGAGCAGTAACCCAATAAACATCGGAACCAGTAGCCAGATGAGTTCATCACCACTGCGGGTAAACACAAGCACCGCAAGCACCGCAAAAACGCTAAAACCTAAGGTGTACTCTTTGGCCCTGTTCCACCCCTGCCCCGTAGCAATCAACCGTGCAATAACAAACCACATAAACCCGCAGGCTGATAACACAATCTGCTGACCAATCAGATCGACTTGGTTATCAAAATCTATAACGTCATGAATCAGCAGCACCATAATCCCAAACAGATAAACACTGCAGGTGATCGGGGCGGGAAACCTCCACACCGCCGCTTTAAACGCATCGATTGGGATCAGTCGTTTTAAAAACGTTGACATCACACGCTCCAGAAGATGAACTATCCGTAGTTTCCGGTCATGGGTCAGCTGAGCGAAAACTCTCTATAGCAGGAGATTAGAAGGGACCGGCCAGAAAGGAAACGTACGATGTGCAACTCAATCAAGCAGATCGATTCTGAGTAGCACATCATAGAATTAACTATGTGAATGAGTTATGAATTAACCAAGTTCCGCTTGCTATAAACGTCCTGTTACTTACGCTGCAATTGCAAAACAATGTCTTCATCCTGAGTGACCACCAGCGAGTTATCACTGTAGGTAAAATTGACCAGCGCAGTATCACTCATGCCATGCGGTCCCGGCAGATTTACCCAGTAAGATCCATAAATACCGAAATCCATACTATCCATCTGGCCGTTTT
>JAGSHA010000301.1 GCA_023954795.1 Oceanospirillaceae bacterium
AACGTCTGGCTGATCAATGCATTGATGGTCATTGGACCAACACCACCTGGGACTGGAGTAATAGCGGTTACTCGATCTTCAAGCCCAGTTTTTTCGATATCACCAATCGCACCCGGATGATAACCGGCGTCGACAACCACTGCGCCGTCTTTGATCCATTCGGCTTTGATCAGTTCTGGACGACCGACGGCACCGACAATGATATCGGCATGACCGACCTGTTCGGCCAGATCTTCAGTGCGGGAGTGACAGATCGTCACGGTAGCATTGGCATTCAGCAACATCGCAGCCATTGGCTTACCCAGAATAGGGCTACGACCAACCACGACTGCATGTTTACCTGACATCGGGATATCGTAATGGCGCAGCAAGGTCATGATACCGGCTGGTGTTGCAGAGCCGAATGCGGGTTCGCCCATCGCCATACGACCGAAGCCCTGCGTGGTCACACCATCAACGTCTTTTTCGATGGCGATGCTGTCAAAGCAGGCGCGCTCGTCGATCTGATCAGGCACGGGATGTTGCAGCAAAATACCGTTGATGGCGGCATCCTTATTCAGACGGTTAATCTCGGCCAACAGCTGCTCAGTGGTGGTACTGGCAGGCATTTCGATGCTGACTGAACCCATTCCAACACGTTTGCAGGCATTGATCTTCATCTGCACGTAGGTGGCTGATGCTGGATCGTCGCCGACCAAAATCGTTGCCAGCGTTGGTTTACGACCGCCATCTGCGATCAGTTTTTCTACGGAACTGTGCAGTTGTTCTTCGCGGCTTTTCGCCAGTGCTTTACCATCCAGAATCAGGGCGGACATCGATCAAACCTCTTAAGAAAATGTCTTAATTTAACTGTGGTGTAACAAGAGCCGAAAAACTACCTGTTCTTTCAGCTTTTGTATAGGATTCTTGGTTGTTCAAAAGTTAGGGCGAAGCAACTACGTGCCCCGGCCTCAGGGCACCTCCAATATTCTGCAGCAACCAACCAGACACAGAACCTTGGTTAGCCCGGACACGCAGCGCTTCTAATCGTGGCTAGAAATTAGTCCTCTAGCACTTAATTTTTTCCATGGTTGGATCAAATACTGAACGCAGAGACGGCTTCACCGTATAGCGTTCACACTCCACTTCAATTTCGAAGTGAGCGCTGTCCAGCCAATCTTTTACCACACCTTCAGGGCGCTCCACATATCCCATTGCGACAGTCGCACCAACGGTGTGGCAGAACATACCGGCCGTTGTACGACCGACGATTTTGCCATCAGCCCAGATAGGCTCTTCGTGGTAACACAATGGCTCAGGGTTCTCGAACACAAAGGCGACGAAACGCTTAGTCAGCGGTCCCTTCGCTTTCTGTTCCAGCAGGGCTTCTTTACCAATGAAACCACCCTCTTTCTCGAAGTCGGACGCGAAGCTCAAGCCCGCTTCCAGTACGGTGTCTTCATCCGTGATGTCGTGACCCCAGTGACGGTAGCATTTCTCCATACGCAGGGAGTTCATGGTGTGATAACCGTATGGACGGATACCAAACTCTTCACCGGCTTCCATCACCGCGTCATACACACAAGGTGCATATTCAGTCGGGATATACAGCTCCCAACCCAGTTCACCGACATACGTGATACGTGACGCACGCACCATCGCATAGTGCATGTCGATCTCACGGGAGGTCGCAAACGGGAAACCTTCATGAGACAGGTCAGCCTTGGTAATCTTGCTCAAGGTATTACGCGCATTGGGTCCCATCACAGTCACCACGGCGTATGCTGATGTCATATCCGTCACGACAACGGTGTAGCCCTCTTTGTGACGGCGTAACCAGTCCATATCACGGGTCTGACACGCCACACCGGATACCACCAGATAACGATCTTCGGCCAGACGGGTCACAGTCACATCGGCTTCAATACCACCGCGCTCGTTCAACCACTGGGTGTAAACCATCTTGCCGACGGGTACGGCGACATTGTTACTGCAGATTCGGTTGAGGAATTTCTCCGCATCCGGGCCTTCTACCTGATACTTACAGAAAGAAGACTGATCCATCACACCAACGCTGTTACGTACGGCTTCGTGTTCAGCTTTGTTGTTTCCAAACCAGTTCTGACGACCAAAGGAATATTCATACTCCGGCGTCTGACCTTCATCCGCAAACCAGTTCGCACGTTCCCAGCCATTCTCTGAACCAAACACGGCACCTTGCGCTTTCAACTGGTCATGCAAAACAGAACGGCGCACGCCACGGGCGGTTTTGAACTGTTTGAATGGGAAATGGGTTTCATACAGCAGACCCAGCGACTCGGTGGTACGGTCGTAGAGGTAATCCTGCGTGCCCTGGAACGGCATATTACGACGAATATCCACATCCCACAGATCACGTGGTGCGTGACCTTTGTGGATCCACTCCGCCAGCATCTTACCGGCACCACCTGCAGACTGAATGCCGACAGAGTTAAAGCCCGCGGCCACGAAGTAGTTGCGCAACTCGGGTGCTTCACCCAGGTGATAACGATCATCCGGCGTAAACGCTTCAGGGCCGTTAAAGAACACCTGCAGACCCGTCTGTTCCAGCAGCGGCACACGGTGCATCGCCGCTTCCAGATACGGTTCAAGATGATCAAAATCATCCGGCAACTGATCGAAATGGAAATCTTCCGGAATACCTTTCATACCCCAAGGCTTAGCACCCGGTTCGAACATGCCGACCAGCAACTTGCCCGCATCTTCTTTGTAGTAGCAGTAACCGTCCATATCACGCAGGGTTGGCAAACCGTGTTGCAGATCCGGCATATTTTCGGTCACAACATAGAAATGCTCAGCCGCATGCAGGGGTACGTTTACACCGGCCTTACGACCGAATTCCCTTGCCCACATACCCGCACAGTTCACCACGTATTCGGCGTCGATATCGCCCAACTCGGTGACAACACCCGCCGCTTTACCGTCGCGTGTTTTGATATCCAGTACTTTGCAGTTCTCAAAAATCTGAGCGCCGCCCATGCGAGCGCCTTTAGCCAGTGCCTGCGTCACATCAACCGGGCTGGCCATGCCATCCATCGGCAGATGAATCGCGCCTAACAGATCATCGGTATTCAGCAACGGCCACATCTCTTTGGCCTGTTCTGGCGAGATCACATCACACGGGAAACCCGCCACTTTCGCCATAGACGCGCCGCGTTTCAGTTCCGCCAGACGTTCTTTATTGGTCGCGACTGTCAGCGAGCCGTTACGCACAAACCCTGTGGCTTGTCCGGTTTCGGCTTCCAGCTGTTCGTACAGGCTGGCACTGTAGTTGGCCAGCATGGACATGTTGTAGGTTGCACGCAGTGTTGGTACCAGACCAGCCGCGTGCCAGGTTGTGCCGCATGTGAGCGTGCGTCGCTCTAACAGTACGACATCGGTAAAGCCGAGTTTAGTCAGGTGGTATGCCACGCTGCAGCCAATTACGCCGCCGCCGACAATGACCACTTGTGCAGATGTTGGTAGTTGCTTAGTCATTATTATTCTCCACAATCCCGCGCCCTGACACGGGAACTATGTTTGCAATATCTATTAACTGAAAATAACCGTTTTGTTACCGTGCACCAGAATTCGGTCTTCCAAATGAGCGCGCAGACCCCGTGCCAATACGGTTTTCTCGACATCTTTACCCAGACGTACCAGGTCATCGACCTTGTCACTGTGGCTAACACGCACCACGTCCTGATCAATAATCGGGCCTTCATCCAGCTGTTCTGTCACGTAATGGCAGGTTGCACCAATCAGCTTCACCCCACGACGGGACGCCTGATGGTAAGGTTTCGCCCCAATAAATGAGGGCAGGAAGCTGTGGTGGATGTTGATGACTTTATGACGCAGCTTTTCGCACAACGCCTGTGGCAGAATCTGCATGTAGCGCGCAAGCACCACACAGTCTGCTTTGTACTCATCCACCAGCTGTTCAACCTGAGCAAAACCGGGTGCTTTGTTGTCTTTGTCGATCACGACGTGATGGAACGGGATGCCGTACCATTCAACCAGCCCACGCATATCTTCATGATTGGAGATAACGCACGGGATGTCGCAGTCCAGATCACCACTCTTCCAACGGTCCAGCAGATCAGACAGGCAGTGACTGCCCTTGCTGGCCATGATGACAACCTGCTTCTTTTCAGTTGTATCGATCAATCGCAAATTAAGCTTGAGTTCGTCTTTCAAGGATTCAAACTGACGGCGTAACTCATCGATACCACACGGTAATGAGTCGCCCTGAATTTCAAAACGGGAGAAGAACCAGTTACTTTCTTCATCGGAGTGATGTGCAGCTTCAGAGATCCATCCCCCGTTACGGGTAATCACTTCTCCAGCGCGTGTGACAATACCCACCTGATCGGGGCAATCCAGTATCAGTCGAAAATTGCGGCTCATGATA
>JAGSHA010000452.1 GCA_023954795.1 Oceanospirillaceae bacterium
CGTGATCGCGTGGGTGCTAATTCAGGTGAGCCTGCTGCTCTTGGAACCACCGGTTGAGCGCCTTGCTGAACTGTACGAGAGCCAGTTCGAAATCAGCGGGCTGGGTTGGCAGGGGTCTATTCTGCTGATTCTGGTGAGTACACTGCTGGGGCTGGCTGGGTCATGGCTTGCCGTCGGTCGACATTTACGCGAGGTTGAACCGCGTTAATAAAGCCCTCTGATATGCCTTTTAGCCACCGTTTTTGCCATCATTCGGCCATTGTTGCATTTGCCGAACGCAGATTTGCTTGATTTATCTTCATATGGGGCGAATCTGCGCCTTCCATGTCTTGTAATCTTTATGCATCCCCGCTAATTTACACTGTTCTTTTCGGGCGCAATTGCCCGTGTTGGAACTAAACCCTGCCAGGCGGGTCATATTGGCGAGTTTATTTTTCGTCATATGCTACGAGGTCAAATTAAGTTGAGCAAAAGCTTACAAGTCATCACAAACCTCTCTCCGGGTCAGAATCTGGATGCTTACGTACAGTCGGTCAGCTCGATCGCTGTGCTGAGCGTAGAAGAGGAACGTAAACTGGCGGATCGTCTGTTTTACGAAGAAGATGTGGAAGCAGCCCGTCAGCTGGTTATGTCCCATCTGCGATTTGTTGTGCATGTGGCGAGATCTTATTCCGGTTATGGTTTGCCACTGGGCGATCTGATTCAGGAAGGTAACGTGGGCCTGATGAAAGCGGTACGCCGTTTTGATCCGACCATGGGTGTGCGTCTGGTGTCATTCGCCGTGCACTGGATCAAAGCTGAAATGCACGAGTTTATCCTGCGAAACTGGCGTATCGTAAAAGTGGCGACCACTAAAGCACAGCGTAAGCTGTTCTTTAACCTGCGTTCCATGAAAAAAGGCCTGACCTGGATGACCAATGATGAAGTCGATGCTGTGGCTTCTGATCTGGGCGTTGACGTTAAAGCTGTACGTGAGATGGAAGGACGTCTGGCAGCACGTGACTCTGCGTTTGATGCGCCGGTTGCTGACGATGACGAAACCCCAGCGTACGCGCCGGCTAACTATCTCGAAGACATGAGTGCAGATCCTGCGTCTCAGGTTGAAGATGCTAACTGGAAAGCAGATTCTGAACAGCGTTTGATGGCGGCAATGAAGCAGCTGGATGAGCGTAGTCAGGACATTCTGATTCAGCGCTGGTTACACGAAGAAAAATCGACATTGCATGAGCTGGCCGCCAAATATCAGGTGTCCGCAGAACGTATTCGTCAGCTTGAGAAAAATGCTATGAAGAAGATCCGAACGTCCCTGGAGGCTTAAGGCACTTTGTTCGCCTGACGGATCATCGAAGAGTCGCTATTACGCGGCTCTTTTTGTATCTGTCAGTTCTCTTTTATCTGGTATCTGGCGTGATTTCAAATCAAGACGATCCCTAACGCTTTACGCTATAATCCCGCATCACGAGTATCAGAGACAGATCATGCCCGCATCCATCTTTCTGTTTATTGCCGCCTGTAGCGGGTTTATTGCCGTTGCACTGGGAGCCTTTGGCGCTCACGGCTTGAAAGGCCGGTTGGCACCGTACTTGATGGATGTGTTCCAAACCGGCGTGCAATACCAGTTTTACCATACATTGGCGCTGTTGCTGGTGGCGCTACTGGTGTTGCGTCAGGGCGGTCGAGCCCTGCGAATAGCAGGCTGGAGCTTTACGCTGGGTATGGTGCTGTTCTCTGGCAGTCTTTACTTGCTGGCTTTAACCGGCACGCACTGGTTGGGAGCGGTGACCCCTGTGGGTGGTCTGGCGTTCCTGATCGGCTGGGCTGCACTGGCATATTCAGCATTACAACTGAGCAGGAATCCGAACAATGCAGATTAATCTTAACGGTGAATCTCTGGATGTACGTGACGGTGCATCACTGATCGATCTGGTAGAGCAGCTGGGTATGACCGGCAAGCGCATCGCCATCGAGCTCAATATGGAGATCATCCCGCGTAGCGAGCATCCTTCCACGATGCTGTCGCAGAATGACACTGTAGAAATTGTAAATGCGATTGGTGGTGGTTGATCGGTTCAGCCTCACTTATCCGCACGCGACAACAGCCATACGATAACGATAAACCTGGGAACATTAAGATGTCAGAGCAAGCGAAAGACGCATTAGTAATTGCCGGCAAGAGCTACAACTCCCGTCTGCTGGTAGGTACCGGCAAATATAAAGATCTGGATGAGACCCGCGAAGCGATTGAAGCCAGTGGCGCTGAGATCGTGACAGTGGCGGTACGCCGTACGAACATCGGCCAGAACCCGGATGAGCCAAACCTGCTGGACGTTATCACCCCGGACAAATACACCATTCTGCCCAACACCGCAGGCTGCTACACCGCTGATGATGCAGTTCGTACCTGTCGTCTGGCACGTGAACTGATGGACGGCCACGATCTGGTTAAGCTGGAAGTCCTGGGCGACCAGAAAACGCTGTACCCGAATATGGTTGAAACCATCAAAGCGACTGAAACACTGGTCAAAGATGGCTTTAAAGTGATGGTGTACTGCAACGACGATCCAATCGTTGCCAAGCAGCTTGAAGAGATGGGCTGTGTGGCCGTTATGCCGCTGGGCTCCCTGATCGGTTCCGGTCTGGGTATCCTGAACCCGCATAACATCAAAATCATCATGGAAACCGCTCAGGTTCCGGTACTGGTTGATGCCGGTGTGGGTACCGCGTCTGACGCAGCTATCGCGATGGAGATGGGCTGTGAAGGTGTACTGATGAACACCGCGATTGCTGCGGCTAACGATCCTGTACTGATGGCATCTGCCATGTGCAAAGCGATCGAAGCAGGCCGTGAAGC
>JAGSHA010000087.1 GCA_023954795.1 Oceanospirillaceae bacterium
CGCTGTGCGGCGTTCCACGAAGGCCTCAGTCTGATTAACCGTGACCGCGCGGCAGCCTATTTCGCAGATGATGAAGATTCCGCACAGGTATTGATCTGTTCCGAGATCGGTAGTGAAGGTCGTAACTTCCAATTTGCTCATCATCTGGTGATGTTCGACCTTCCGCTGAATCCGGATTTGTTGGAGCAGCGTATCGGTCGTCTCGACCGTATCGGTCAGAAAAATACCGTACAGATTCACGTACCGTTTTACACCGACAGCGCACAGGAAGCATTGTTGCGTTGGTATGATGAAGGTGTGGATTTGTTCAGTCGCCCGTGTGCTGCGGGCCAGCAGTTGTTCCTGAAGTTTGCGACTGAACTGTACGCTCAGATGGATGACAATATTCGCGAAAGTGAAATTTTGGAACAGTTGTTAGAAGATACCCGTCACGAGACGGATGCTGTGATGCAGGCTCTGCAGGATGGTCGTGACCGTCTGTTGGAGCTGAACTCCTGTGATCTGCCTCGTGCTGAACAGTTGGTTGCTGATGTCGAACAGACCAGTGATCGCCTGGCGTTGAGTGATTACATGGCTAACGTCTTTGATCAGTTTGGTGTTGAACAGCAGCCACATGGTCCTGATTCGATTGTCCTGCATCCTACCGATCACATGTTGAATGAGCATTTTCCGGGATTGCCGGATGAGGGTATGACGGCGACTTACCGCCGTTCGGAAGCCTTGTCCCGTGAAGATATGAACTTCATGACATGGGAACACCCGATGGTTGAGGGTGTGATGGAGATGATTCTGGGCAGTGACTTCGGTAATACCGCCGTCTGTACCATGAAACTGCCACCTCTGCAGCCGGGAACGTTGTTGTTGGAGGCGATCTATCGCATCAACTGTGCCGCGCCTAAGGCGATGCAGGTGTCCCGTTATCTGCCAGCCGCGACTGTACGAGTGGTGGTGGACAGCAACGGCAATGATCTGAGCAAGGTGCTGACACAGGCGCACTTCGATAAGCTAGGAGAGCGTGTGCCGCGCTCCACTGCACAGAATCTGGTGCGTCATGGGCGTGAGCAGATTCAGGGCTTGTTGGATACCGCTGAATCCTTGGCGACACCACAGCGTGATACCGCTGTTGGCGCGGCAACGGATCGCGTGGCGCAATTGTTGGGCGGTGAGCTGGAGCGTTTGCAGGCACTGGCCAAAGTGAACCCTAACATCCGTGGTGAAGAGCTGGTGCATCAGCAGGCACAGAAAGACGGTTTGGATGCCTATCTGTCAGAGGCCACCCTTAATTTGGATGCTGTGCGTATCGCATTGGTGACCGATAAGTAATATCACGCATCGGGACCGGCCGTTCTGCTGGTCCCGTATTTCCCCACTCCCTCACTCACACATTCACTTACGACCCCTCCTGTTGCTCTGTGCTGTGATTTTTAATGTATTCGTGGCAACCAGTGTTCAAAAAAGAAACTATACTGCCCATCGAGATTCATAATTGATCGTCGGGAGGCGAATTAGTTATGGAAGAAAATCGTAAATACCCTCGTGTAAGAACGGGCTATCAGGTTCGTTTAACCCATCGGCAGTACGGCTATTGGGTGGGTTCTGTAGCGAACATGTCGGAAGGCGGTATTTTTGTAGCTGAGCTACGTCCGTCAGAGTTCACTCTGGGGTTGGAGATCGATGCGGCCATTTTGGGCGAAGGCTGGGACAAAGGTTTACCCGCTTTACGCATGAAAGTGATTCGTATCGAAGAAAAGGGGATCGCGCTGGCCTTTGTTGAGCCAGACTATCCACTTTGGGATTCCGGTAAATTATCGGAATCAACGCAGTCTCCAAACCAGTGATAGTCTTTTCTGTTCCTTTGGTCACACCGGAGCTTCGGCTTTCTCTGGTGTGACCAACCATCTATCTCCTGTCTGATGCATAATAGATCTGCCACCCGAATTCAGTTGCAGGAGAAGGACATTATGCCAATTCTGAAGGTGACCGGACTCAGCAAGAGTTTTACGGTTGCTGGCAACCCTCAGCCCGTACTACAAGATCTCGATCTCGAGATCGCGCAGGGTGAAATTCTGATGCTGTTGGGTCCGAGTGGCTCTGGCAAATCCAGCTTGTTGAACTTGTTGGCGGGTGTTGATCAGCCCGATTCAGGTCAGATTCGTATCCTCAACCAGAACATCACCGCGTTGAACGAAGCCGGGCGTACCCGTTTTCGCCGTGAGCATATCGGAGTGGTGTACCAGTTTTTTAACCTTATTCCCACGCTGACCGTAATGGAAAATATCCTGCTGCCGTTATCGCTGAATGGTCGATTGGCAGAGCGGCCGCAAGCGGAGCAGCAGTTGGCGCTGATGGGGTTGGCGGATAAACAGGATCGTTTTCCCGAGCAACTGTCCGGTGGCGAGCAGCAGCGTGTGGCGATCTGTCGTGCGCTGGTGCACAAACCTGCATTACTGTTGGCGGATGAGCCGACGGGCAGTCTGGATAACGATACAGCCGATCAAGTATTAGCACTGATGCTGGAGAAAATACGTCAGGAACAGATGACTCTGATCATGGTGACACACAGCGATGCCCTGATCGAACATGCTGATCGGGTATTACGTCTGCACCGGGGTGTGCTGGAGCAGGTTGCCTGATGTTAGCCCGTGCGAGTTTACGCCACTTTCGCCACCATCCGTGGCAGCTGCTGCTGTTACTGTTCGGGATTACGCTCGGTGTTGCGGTTGTCTCTGCGATTGAGATCACCACTGACAGCGCCCGTCATAGTTTTCGTGAAGCCCAGCTTCAGCTCTACGGCCGCACAACCCATCGCATCGTGGGTCAGGCGCCCTTGTCAGAATCCCTTTATGTGGATCTGCGTAAGCATCCAGCCGGGTGGCGTAGCGCCCCGGTGATCAGCTCGGTGGTAAAAGATCGGAGTGGGAAGAATCTGTTGCTCCAGCTGATGGGTGTTGATCCGTTGCGAGAACGAGGATTCCGGGATCAGCTCAACCGACTGTCCGGAAGTGGTATCGGATTTTCCGGCCTGCAGGCGAAGCCGATGGTGGTGATGGCACGCACCACAGCGAAACAGCTGGGGGCCACAATTGACCAGCCGCTGGACCTGAATACCGCAAACGGTGTTCAGCGTGTCACTCTGATCGGTGTATTAGACGATCAGGGGGATCCGCGTCTGCAACAGTTAGTGTTGATGGACATTGGTCAGGCGCAACAGATAATGGGGCTTCAGGGACAGATCTCGCATATCGATTTAATGCTGAGTGAAAAAGAGGCTCAGGCGGTGGCCCAATGGTTGCCTGATCATGTGCGATTGGAAGCCACAAGTACGGTGTTATCTGAAAAAGCGCAGCTGGCGAATGCGCTGTATTTCAATCTTCAGGCGCTGGGATTATTGGCGCTGGTTGTGGGATTGTTTTTGGTGTTTAGCAGTGTCAGTTTTTCCCTCAGTCAGCGTCGCCCGATTTTTGCCCAGTTACGCGCCATCGGTCTGACCGTGGGTGAGTTATACCGTTATCTTATAGTTGAGCTGGTTATCATCGCTCTGATAGGCACGCTATCAGGTGTGGTGTTGGGCGTGGCTCTGGCCCAAGTGCTGCTAGAACTTATGCTGAATACGTTGGCGGATCTGTACGCGACCTCACCGTTAGAGTTGTTATTGCTGGAGCCGGTGACGTTAAGCAAGTTGTTGCTATTGGGCGTGGGTGGGTGTTTGTTGGCCGCGTGGAAGCCGTGCCGTGAGTTGGCCCGAATAGCCCCGGTTTCATTGCAACAGCGCTTTGTACAGGAAGCGCAGGCGATAAAGCAGAGTTGGCACTTAAGTGTGTATTGGGTGCCCGTTTTGTCGGCTTTAGCACTGGTATTACTGTGGTTGGACACCGGGCTGTGGGGGGCGTTTATTGCCGTTGCCGCATTGCTGATGAGCGGTGCGTTGTTGATGCCCGCTGCTCTGCTGGGCTTGAGCCGAGTTTTGGAGCGTCTGTTAATTGTATCTGGCGTGTCTCTGAAGCAACCTTTGTCGTTGATGTTGGTGCGTGATAATCGACGTAATCTGAGTCGCACGGGTATCGCGGCGATGGCCCTGATGATTGCGATCAGCGCCACGGTGGGCATTGGCGGCATGGTGAGCAGTTTTCGTGATGCGGTTCAGCTCTGGTTGGGGGAGCGTTTAAATGCGGACCTGTATATTTCGCAAACGCGTATATTGCCGGGGGTACGCCAGCCTTTACCTGAGTTGTTTATTGCTGAACTTGAGGCATTGGAGGGCGTTGACGCTGTTGCTACGCTACGCCGCACGCGTCTCAGTGTGGCGGGGCGTCAGGTACATCTTTATGCCTCAGAGCTGCCTGTAAAGATGCGCAGTGCCTATCGGTTTGTATCGGGCAATCGAGACGCGATCTGGCAGCAGTTACAGCAACCCGATCATGTTCTGATCAGTGAGCCGTTAGCCAATCGCACAGGATTGGGTGTAGGAGACTCGCTCGTTTTGTCGACCGTGGCAGGGCATCAACCATTCAAGATCGCAGGCGTGTATTTCGATTATGGCAGTGACAGCGGGCGTATTATGACGCGGGCGCAGACGTTCCGCCAGCATTGGGTCGAACAGCCATACGGTGCCTCTTTGTTCCTGTCTGATTCTCATTCACCGACGCAGGTCGCGCGTGTAATACGGCAACGTTGGGGCGCTCCGTTGGATCTGTCTATTCAGTATGCATCCGTGTTACTGGCTCGCTCGGTGGAGGTCTTTAATCGTACGTTTGTGATTACTGACGTTTTGCGGTTATTGGCTCTGGTCGTTGCCTTTGTGGGTATTTTAAGCAGTTTGCTGGCGATTCAGTTGGAGCGACAGCATGAGGTATCGCTGTTGAAAGCACTGGGGCTCAATCGGGCAGAGCTGACATTCCTATTGTTGGGGCAGTCGTTATTATTGGGGTTAGGTGCGGGTTTGGTGGCGATTCCCGTGGGCGAGTTGTTGGCGTGGATGTTGACTGGCGTGGTGCAGCTTCGGGCATTCGGCTGGAGCATTCCGTATCAGCCTGATCTGTATAACTGGTTGATTGCGTTGTTGCTGTCGATGGCGGCGGCGGGATTGGCATCGTTGTATCCGGCCTGGCGTTTTGCGCGTCAGACAGGTATTCGGCGCTGGGAGTGATATTCAAAATGATCAGAGGTTTTTATCCGGTTGTTGTGGTGGTGCTGGTGTTCTCTTTCGTTGGGGTGGGCGGACATCGAATGTTCTCTAATGAGCCGCAATCTGCCGCTGAGTTTTCACTGACGGATTTTCTAAGTTCAGGGGATATCGATGATCAGCTGTTTGTGAAAGCGGAGCCGGGTTATGTATTACGCTTTCCGCGGGACCATATAGCCCACCCTGCGTTTCGCAGTGAATGGTGGTATATCAACGGCAACCTGCAACACCGGGATGATGCGCAGCAGCGGTTTGGTTTTCAGTTCACGGTATTTCGTCAGGCGCTGCAGAAGCAGAAGCGCACTCAGCCGCAAGCAACGTCGGGCTGGTTAACGCCGCAGTTTTATATGGGGCATGCGGGTCTCGGGGTGTTTGCTCAGGGTAGACATCTGGTTGCCGAGCGTTTTTCTCGTCAGGGGCCGGGTTTGGCTGGAACTTCATCCCAGCCGTTGAGCGTGTGGCTGGAAAACTGGCAATTGATGTCTGAAAACGATCAGGAACTCTTTCCCGCACAGCTCAAAGTGGGTGTGCAGAAAAATGACGCGGGCGAGTCTTTCAGTTATCGGCTACGTCTGGTGCCCGAAAAACCACGCGTTTATCAAGGCGACCAGGGTTATAGTCCGAAACGTCCGGAGCCGGGCTTCGCATCCCATTACTATTCCTATACCCGGTTGCGTGTCGAAGGGGAGATCCGAGTAGATGATCAGACGATCCCGGTGACCGGTGCGGCGTGGTATGACCATGAGTGGGCGAGCAATAGTCTGGCATCCTATCAGTCGGGCTGGGATTGGTTTTCGTTACAGCTTGAAGATGGACGGGAGCTGATGTTTATGGTGCTGCGGTCTAAGGCTGAATCAGGTCAGGCGGATTTCCGTCAGGTCTCGTTGTTTAGTCAATCCGGTAAGCGTTTACCCTTGGATGCCCAAAATATTGCGCTGGAAGTATTGGATCACTGGCAGTCCGAAACGGGTGTGATCTGGCCCAGTGGTTGGCGTATGAGGATTCCTGAGTATGATCTGGATCTGCGTATCCTGCCGCGTCAGAAGAAACAAGAGAACAACCTGTCGGTGCGATATTGGGAGGGTGCTGTCAGCGTACAGGGCAGTCATGCAGGGCAGGGGTACGTAGAACTGACGGGGTACGAATAGATCTACTCTGCTGTCCCTCAACTACACTGTAAGCAGGCCAAAACGTGGAGTAATGCCATGCGAATATCAGAGCTAAGAGATCTGGTTGCAATGGATCGGATTCGTGAAGGCCTGCTGAAAACCGGTGCGGACGGTTGGCAGGTTGCGCTGGAAGACTTTCAGGGGCATCAGTTTCCTCTGACTGATGCTACCGGGCGCGTCAAACACTATCATTCACTGGATCGTGCAACCGAAATATTACGTACCTTGGGTGTGAGTAAAATGTGCGTACAGGAGCGTTTTTAACCTGAGGTTCTGACAAGTTTAAAGATTGAAGGACGCGCTGTTACAACTCGATGATTTCGTCGTGATGCAGGCGGTCTAATGTCCATTCCGGTAAGAGTTCGTGACAGCGTGCGACGATCATATCTTCGTTCCCCGGTTTCAGATGGGTAATACGAATTTCTGCGTGATGCTCAAAATGAGTGAGTTCCTGAGCCAGCTGAGAGGGTGTCAGGTGACCGCTAACGTCTGCAAGTTCGGCCTGATCATCGGTAAACGATACGTCGATAATGACCAGTTGAGGTTTCTTCTCGTTCAATAGCGGCCAGAGCTGCGAATTGACGCCAGTGTCTCCGGTAAAAGCAAAACTGCTGCTCTGATCGCTGAGCAAATACCCAACGGTAGGCGTGGGGTGTGCTGCGGGTAATACCTGAACCTGTTTACCGGCGAGTGTTAACTCATCGCCAGATTGTAGCGTATGCATCCGGATGATCGGGTTTTCTTCGGGCAGTTGGGTATAGTCCGGCCATACCGTCCAGTTGAAAATATGTTTTTGAAGTGCGGTGATGACATCCGGCAGGGCATAGACCTGGATTTGATGACGGGCTTGATCGAAGATCGTCGCGAGCATCAGAGGCAGACCAATGATGTGATCCAGATGAGCATGGGTGATGAGGATCGTGCGGACTGACAGCATCTCCTCCAGCGTCAGCTTTTCCATACCCGTCCCCGGGTCAATGATCAGCGAGTCATCGACCTGAAATGTGGTGGTTTTCAGGCCTTTTCCGATACCGCCGCTACAGCCCAGAATCTTCAGTTTCATCTGCACAAATCCTGCAACAGATGTTTCATGGATGGTCTTCTATTGTTGAAGAGGGCGGCGCGGTTAAAACTCCATTTCACGTACAGCTTTCCTTTTATCTGACCGGACCGAGATCTGTGTAACTGCTCTGATGTGAGTGATAACGGATCAATCACTAGGTTATCAGCTCTATATCGGTTTTTACAATGCGTGTTTTACAGTAGTACGACCTGCGCGTGGTGTGGTTATCCGTGCGTAAGCGGAGGTTCTCGGCTATCCTCCGCCTATGAGTGTTAATTCCCCCTCCGTGCGTGCCAGTTATGCCGATGTGATTGTGTGTCATGGCTGCGACCATGTATTTGATAACGTCCCTTTTGCTGCCGGGCAGCAGTTGAGCTGCACCTATTGTGGCGAAGTGATGAAGGTCAAACATGCCAATTGGCTGATGCAGGCCGCAGCCTTTACGGTGACCGGTATCGTCCTGTTTCTGTTGACGCTGGCATTTCCCTTTATTGGGCTTGAAGCGGCGGGTCAGGAGCAGTCCTCACGTCTTCTGAGTGGCGTATGGGCGTTACTCGACCGGGATCGATATCTGCTGGCCTCGCTGGTGTTTATCACCATCTTTCTGATGCCGCTGGTGGAGTTGGTTGGGCTGGGGTATATCATCGGTGCGCGTTTGCTGGACGTTAAGCCGCCAGGGCTGGCCAAGGTGCTCCATGTGATGTTTGTGATCCGCCCTTGGAACATGATGGAGATCTTCTTTATTGGTGTCTTGATCACCACCATTAAACTCGGCGATATTGCCTCGCTGCTACCCGGTATCGGGTTGTATGCATTTGCCGGGTTGATACTGGTGTTGATCTACAGTCATACCCATCTCGATCGTGAAGCGCTCTGGCATTGGTTACGTCGAGAGAATCGCTTTTGCGGTCGTGGCGATGACGTGCTGGTGGTCTGTCATGGCTGTGGTGCACAGGTGGGTGAATCCCTGCTGGATGTGAACGATCGGTGTCCTCGCTGTCATAGTACGGTACGGCGGCGAATACCGGACAGTTACCAGCGTACCCTGGCCCTGCTGATCGCGGCCACGGTGTTGTATTTGCCAGCAAACCTGTTGCCGATTATGACTACGGTTCAGTTCGGTGTGGCCAGCACAGATACCATCATGTCCGGCGTGGTTCATCTTTTCCAATCGGGGAATGCCGGTATCGCTTTGGTCGTTTTTGTCGCCAGTGTGTTAGTGCCCATCGCGAAGATTTTTACGATCGCTTATCTGTTGTGGGCCGTGCATAAAGGTCGGCAGGGCAATCCTCGTCATCAGGCGATTCTCTATCGAATAACCGAATTTGTTGGTCGCTGGTCGATGATTGATGTATTTGTAGTCACGCTGCTGGTGGCGTTGGTACAGTTTGGTGTGCTGGCGAACATTGAGCCGGGTGGTGCAATTGTGTGTTTCGCTGGTGTGGTGGTGTTAACCATGTTGGCGGCTGAAACGTTTGATCCAAGATTGTTATGGGATGCCCATAGTGAGTAATGAACCTAAAGTATCAACCTCCAGAAGGCTGTCTCCGGTCTGGTTTATCCCTCTTTTAGCCGTGTTGATTGCAGTCTGGCTGGCGGTAAGGGCCTGGCAGGAGGCCGGTCCGGTGATCCAGATTGAATTCAGTGCCGCGTCCGGTATTGAAGTGGGTAAAACCCGTATCCGTTATCGTGATGTTGAAGTGGGTGTGGTGAAACGTATCCAGCTGAGCGATGACTTTAATAAGGTGCGGATCACCGCCGAAATGGATGCTTATGTGTCACCGTTGATTAACGATCAGAGTAATTTCTGGGTGGTGTCACCTCGGGTTTCCCGCAGCGGTATCAGTGGTATTGAGACGCTGTTATCGGGTGTGTATATCGAGATGGATTCCGGTGGTGAAGGCGTGGGGGAGTCACAAACCAAGTTTGTTGGGCTGGAAGAGCCGCCATCCGTACGTTCCTATGACAAAGGCAGCAGCTATTTGCTGGTGGCGGATACACTGGGATCGTTGGATATTGCGTCGCCGGTGTATCACCGCGAAGTGCCTGTGGGTGAAGTGACCGGCTATAAGCTGCTGACCGATCAGAGCAAGGTGCAGATTCGGATGTTTGTAAAAGCACCGTTTGATGAACTGATCAAAGAGCACAGTCAGTTCTGGAATGTCAGTGGTTTTGGCGCGACCATCGGGCTGGATGGTGTTGAGCTGGATGTGGGTTCGCTCAGTTCACTGATTGCCGGGGGGGTTGAGTTCGATACGCCGATCAATCTTAGCAGTGAGTCCAGTCCGGCTGATCCGGGGCGGACCTTTTACCTGTTTCCCAGTAAAGATGCCGTCAGTGAAGGGGCGATCTCCGTATCCTATCCCTTCTTATTGCATTTCGAAGGTTCTGTCCGGGGCTTAAAAGTGGGAGCGCCGGTGGAATATCTCGGCATTCAGGTCGGGCGGGTGGAGCATATCGCGCTTGATTATGAGAGCAGAGATGCCAACCGCGTTAATGTCCTGATCGCGATCCAGCCAGAACGCATGGGGCAAGGTGTTGTACCGAGTAAAGAGCAGATCCGTGAAGCGATGGATCAGTTGGTAGAGCAAGGCATGCAGGCGCGGTTGAGTTCGGGTAGTTTGCTCGGTGGCTCATTATTTGTCGATCTGGTACCCAATGCGGGAGAGCCGGGGGAGATCAAAGAGCATGGAGAGTATCCATTGCTGCCTACGGCGGAAAATGAATTTAGCCAGATTACCCGGCAGTTGACCTCCATTATGGAGAAGATTCAGGGTTTGCCTATTGAAGAGATTGGAGTGGATCTGAAAAGTGGTCTGAAA
>JAGSHA010000495.1 GCA_023954795.1 Oceanospirillaceae bacterium
ATGGCGCTGGTGTTGTCAAAAGATGGTAACCCGGAGATCTATATTCTGGATCTGTTGCAGCGCAAATTGACACGTATGACCCATCACTACGGCATTGATACAGAGCCAAATTGGTCACCGGATGGTCGCACTCTGATCTTTACTTCCGATCGTGGAGGTCAGCCGCAGATCTATCAGATGCACCTGAAAAGTCGCACCATTGAACGGCTGACGTATGAGGGTAATTACAACGGACGTGCATCTTTGACGCAGGATGGTCGTTTTCTGGCAATGGTGCATCGAGGCGATGATGGTATTTTCCGTATAGCGGTGCAGGATCTGAAAACCTCTCGTGTTGAAGTGTTGACCGAAACCTTCCTTGATGAGTCGCCAACCATTGCGCCCAATGGCAGCATGATTTTGTACGCGACACAGAAGGGTACCCGTGGTGTTTTGGGCGGGGTTACGCTGGATGGGAACGTGCGCTTCCTGCTACCAGATTCACAGGGACATGTGCGTGAACCAGCGTGGTCTCCGTACTTGCAATAAGTACGCACAGCCATTAACGTATGCGTCAGTTGGGAATAATCTAATTTTACTATTCAGGGTGTTGGTTAGGGCCGACATTAAAGGATATTACAGGAGTATTCGATGAAAGCTTCCAATGTAGCCAAAGCTGTTGCACTGGCTCTTTCCGTGGCATGGGTCGCGGGTTGTAGTTCAACTGGTGGTACTGATACCGGCACGACAGGTGCGGTAGACACTTCCGGTTCTTCTGCCGATAGCAAGGGTGCAGCTGTATCCGGTGGCGTTTCTGCTGCTGAGATGGCTGCACAGAAAGCAGCGGACGCTGTAGCTGCACTGCAGACTGTTTTTTACTTCGACTTTGATAAGTCTGTCGTAAAACAGGACGGTCTGGATGCGCTAGAGAAGCATGCTGCTTATCTGGTAGCCACTCCAAGCGCATCAGTGCGTCTGGAAGGTCACGCAGATGAGCGTGGTACACGTGAGTACAACATGGCTTTGGGTGAGCGTCGTGCTCAGTCAGTAGCGCGTTACCTGCAGGTTAACGGTGTAAACTCTGATCAGATCGAAACTATTAGCTACGGTGAAGAGAAGCCAGCTGTGCTGGGTCATAGCTCAGAGTCTTGGGCTCAGAACCGTCGCGTAGAGCTGAAGTACGTTAGCAACTAATGTACACAGCCCGTTATCTACCCTCTGTTGTGCTGGCGCTGACTTTCAGCGCTGGCGCAATGGCGGCACCCCCTCCTGTTATTGAAATTCAAACATCCCAAGCTGATCAGAGCTCTTCTGGTGTCGGGCGGTCAACTGCCGCGCGCAATAATGCTGAGTTGTTGATGATTATTGACCAGCTGCAGGATGAGGTGCGTTCGTTACGAGGTGAGCTGGAGCAGCAGGCGTTTCGTCTGAAAAAGATGGAACGGCAACAACTGGATCGTTATCGCGATCTGGATCGTCGTATCAGTTCGCTGATGAGTCGTGAGGCTCCGACAGCGACAACGAATAACGCGCAAGCATCTAATCCAAAGCCGTCTGATGTGACAGGATCTGCTGAATCGCAGCAATCTGATCGTACGGGACAGTCATCCAGTGCCCCTCAGGCATTGGGCCAATCGGATTTTTCAAAACCTCAGGTTAAGCCCGCATCCGTAAGCGTTAAAGATGGTGTTTCGGACTCTAAAGCCTATCGTGAAGCCTTTGGCCTGGTTCGTGCCCGCGATTTCCCTGCCGCAGTTGTGGCGTTTAGTGCTTTTGTGCGTGACTATCCTAGTAGTGCGCGTGTTGCTAACGCATATTATTGGATGGGTGAAATCCATCACGCGGAGCAAAAGCTTGAAAAAGCGCGAGAAGCCTTTGCGTTGGTGTTGGGGCAATATCCAGAGCATCCAAAAGCACCTCATGCTGCCTTTAAGTTGGGTGTGATCTATAGCGAATTGGGTGATCAGGCGCGTTCAGAAGAGTATCTCGACTACGTGCTTAAGAACCATCCGAAATCCAACGTTGCTCCTCTGGTCGAAGAGTTCAAGCGTAAGTAATTCCTGGAATATTGTTAATGACTACCGCTGTTAA
>JAGSHA010000005.1 GCA_023954795.1 Oceanospirillaceae bacterium
CTAGTGCTGGTTTTTTTGTGTCTGAAATTTGGCGTTCAAAGAAATCGCGGCAGTCGTCAGTCAGGGTGGCCCCGATCAAATCCGGTCCCCCGCTACCCATGAATGATCGTGAGAAGTAAGCTGGTAGCGACCTAGCAGTAAAAGAGGCCAGCCTAGCGCTGGTTTTTTTGTGTCTGAAATTTGGCTTTTAAGGAAGGAGCGGTGGTCGCCAGCCTGATGTCAGGTATTTGTCTGGTGACTGATTCTGTGTAGGGTTGTCTTCAGGCAACCGGGCAGGCGTCAGCGTGCCTTCTGATTTACCTTATTTTCTGTAGGAACTGTTCGTGCTTCTCCGGCGTGCCGGTCGTCTACAGCAGTCTTGTAGTCGATCTTATGGTCAGCCTGTCGTTCGGTTACAACTGCACCTCAGAAGAGGTGCAGTATAGGGGCGTGCTTTAACCCATTTGGGACTGCAGGTAGTTCTGGATGCCGATTTTATTAATCAGGCTCAGCTGTTGCTCCAGCCAATAGGTGTGGTCTTCTTCTGTATCACGTAGTAATACTTCCAGAATCTCGCGGGTTTGATAGTCTTTTTCCAGCTCGCATACTGCGATGGCGTCTTTCAGGGCCTGGCCTACTTCATACTCGACCTGCAGGTCGTTGGTGAGCATTTCAGGAACGTCTTTGCCTACCCGCAGAGGATCGCGGGACGCAACATCAGGAGTGCCTTCCAAAAACAGGATGCGTTCGATCAGAGCGGATGCGTGCTCTAGTTCTTCTTCCTGTTCGTGCGAGATACGCTCGTGTAGCTTTTTTAAGCCCCAGTCTTCGTACATGCGGGAGTGAATGAAGTACTGATCTGCTGCTGACATCTCATTGGTGAGTAGTTTATTCAAGATGTCGATAATCTTGGTGTTGCCTTTCATGTGTCTGCTCCTTAGTGCAATCAGTCATCCAGTGTGGACTGGAGATAATTTGGCAGGCCAATATTACTGATCAGGCTGATCTGGGTTTCCAGCCAGTCGATGCGTTCTTCTTTTACTTCCAGAAGCTTTTCCAGCAGCTCGCGGCTGATATAGTCTTGCAGAGCTTCTGCTTCGGCGATTGCTGCGACCAGATCCTTACGGGCTTCTGTATCCAGCTGAGAGTCCCCTTTAAAGATCTCCTCGACATCTTCGCCCAGAATCAGTTTTCCCAGATCCTGCAGGTTAGGCAGGCCTTCCAGGAATAAAATACGTTCGATGACATCGTCTGCCAGCTTCATCGCTTTGATCGATGCTTTATATTCGTGCTCATTTAGTTCTTCAAAGCCCCAGTTCTTGCATATGCGTGCATGCAAAAAATACTGGTTGATGGCGGTCAGCTCGTTTTTCAGTACCTGATTGAGGTGTCTAAGTACTTTTGGATCACCCTTCATAGATAGCACTCCGCGGGTCAATGTATGTTCCGGACAGGTTAGCAGACAGTATAGGTCAGTCATTTCTCTATCTGAAACGTTGAAGATGTGTTGCAAGTAGATTGTCCTGTATGAAAAAAATTAATGCAATTGATATTGCAAACTGTTCTCATTAAGGTGTAGTATCTGGTCATCTCTTAACCAGAGGCTTGATTATGTACGTCTGTATCTGCAACGCTGTCACTGACCGCGATATTCTAAAAGCAATCGATGAAGGGGTTTCAACCGTGGAAGGGTTGGGTGAAACGCTAAATGTTGGTACATGTTGTGGCCGCTGCACAAGTTGTGCAGAAGGTTTGATACAGAGTACACAGATGAAAGCAGGATACGATAACGATCCGATGCAGCTGGCGGTCAGTGCCTGATCCGATTGCAGGTTTTTTCTGTATTCAATGTGTTGATTGGTAAGAATGATAAATAAGCCTGAATGGGAAACTGTTCAGGCTTTTTTGTGTGTTTTATCGGCGATTAAAGTTTGCTAAGTCGACGTTCAGAAAATGCTGATAGTCCCACATCTCGGAAAGTAGCTCTGGATAGTATTCGGGTTTAATCAGGTAGCACCAGGCTGTGTGATCGTTCGTTGAGGTTAAGATCCTGACCTTTTCCCGGCTATAGAGATAGCCTTCGTATCTGTCTAGCTGCTCAATATCTGCTGTGCTCAATTCCTGATAAAGCATGCCGCGGGTGGTTTTCCCGGTTGCCGGGCGAATCCCGGGAAAGGTTTGTTGTCTGATTTTGAAGCAGCCGAAGCCTTGAAGTTCCGCAGGAGTGCCGGGCTGGACTGCGCGTTGCGTAACTCGGTTGATGATTTCCGGCACCATCAGGGTGCCATAACAAAAGAGAGAATTCTGCATTAGGGTTTGGAGTGTTTTTTAGATTGGTTGAGCCCATCATACCGCTAAGTGCGTAAGATGTGAGACGGGATAATCTGAGTTTTATAGGCTGGCCCGATTTCCTGGCTGAAGGTTCGGGAACTTGTTCTTGGTTGCGCGGCCTGAATAAAGCTGTGGGCCTGAATGGCATATCCCTTTATGTATCTAGAAGGTGTGCATTAGACTGAGTGTATATTGGATGGCTTTAAGATGAGCACAGGAGTGAAAGATGCCTCTTAAAATAGTTGGTGTATCTGGAGTGTTGTTGACGATGTTGTTGGTAGGTTGCGCCGGACAGCAGCAAGGTCGATTAGATCTCGCTTGTCGGCAGGGCATCGAAATCGCTTACGATGAGCTTAGTTTTGCACGCAGTCAGGGGTTCAGTGGCTCTGTTGCATGGGGTAAGGCTGCAAGCTTGCTCGGGGCTGCGAAAGTGGTGGAGCAGGTCGAAAACTATCAGCAGTGTGTCGATAATGTTGAGAAAGCTCGTTTTTATATCCGTCAGTCTCAGGGTAGTTGATACTGCATCAGAATCAGGTCTTCGCCCCGTTGTTGATAACGTATCAGTTGTTTCTGGTATTGGGGCGGTGTTGACTCGTCTGCCGGGGTGAAGCCGGCTTTGGCGTAAAATTCCTGCAAATGTTGATAGGGGAAGCAATAACAGGCTTGTTGCTTCCAGTAACTACTGCATGCTTGTAGCAGTAATCCTCCCAAGCCTTGTCTGCGTAAATTACAGTCTACCCAAAGACCGCGTAAAAGCGTGCCTTCTGCTGTTGGCGTAAAGCGTACTGCAGCGGCTATCTTCTCATCTGTTTTTAACCAATACGCCTTGTCCTTGCTATCTGCTTTGCCCTTGTGTCCGTTGCGCTTATAAAAGCGATTCAGTAGGTAGAGTTCTTCTTCTGTTACTGCTGAAGCATACGGATGAGTTCTCAGAGGCGGCAACGTTTTAATCCTTAGTCATCGATTGATAAGTGCTTATGCCCCGATCTGATGCAGGGGTTTTCTATGTGATATTGGAGCAAAATTGTGTTTTGGTGTTAAGGCTATTCCCTGAGAGAGGGTATAGATCTTAATTGGCTATAGTAGTTTAACCCACACCTCTAATTTTGGTCAGGATGGGGTGCTTCATGAAAGTGTCATCTTTTGCACGCTGATAGTGCTTGTGCTGCCTTTTGTGCACTGCAATATGGCTGTCTTTATTTTCTCATGGGGCGGTATTGGCGCAAGAAAGGAATCATGTTGTATTTAATTTTTTGTTTTTTAAAAAGTTTTCCTTTTATGGCATGGCCTGTGCATTAAAGGTGGTAAATCATCAGATTATTTGAAGTCCGAAGGGGGATATGTCAATGATGAAACCATTTGCAAAAGCACTTGTGGCTGCCGGCTTGATGACGGCCTCGGTAACGGCTTCCGCTGGCTTGTCCGCTAATATCGGTGCGATGAGTGATTACTGGTTCCGTGGATTGGATCAGACCGGGGCTGGCAACGGTGCTTCTATGATGGCGGGCCTTGATTACGATCAGTCAGGTTTTTACATCGGTACTTGGGCTGCGGACGTGGCTAATGGTCTGGAATATGATCTTTACGCAGGTTATGAGGGTGAAGTCGAAGGTATTGGATACGGTGTTGGTGTTACAGGTTACTTCTATACCGAAGAGTCTTTTATTGATGGCTCCTATGAAGAGTTGAATCTGTCTCTGTCTTATGGCCCGGTTAGTGTGAGCCATAACATAGGCACTTTTAAAGATGATACTGCGGGTCCTGATGTTGATTACAGCTTCACATCGTTAACAGGTGAGTATGCTGGTGGCTACCTCACATACGCTGTTTATGGTGATGAAGTTGATGGGGATTATTTTGAAGTGGGTTACGGCCTGACGTATGAAGGTCTGGACTTTAGTATGGCAGCGATCTTTCCAGACGAGGATGCTTCGGCTGCTAATAATTGGGTGAGCAGCAGTAATACTGTCACGCTGACCATCGGCAAGAGCTTCGATCTGTAGGATGTCTTACTAGTCAGTGATTGGTCCTGCCTTGGGGTGGGGTATTTTTATAACTGACGATTGGTTGTTGCTGCAGAAGTATGGGCTTCAGTCAGGTGTTTGGGGCAGTGTGGGGCTCTTAATATCGTTATGCGGGCTGGGTCTTGCTGATGTGGCATGGGCAAACAATAGCCATGCGTCAGATATAAAAAGCCTAATGGATTGGGCATAAAAAACCGCAGCGTTTGCTGCGGTTTTTTTTATTGCGTCAGATGCAGGTGCTTAGTCGCACAATGCGTCCAGTTTCTTCTTAAGAATGCCGTTGACTGCGCCAGGGTTGGCTTTGCCACCTGTTGCTTTCATGACTTGTCCCATAAAGAAGCCTAGCATCTTACCGCGTTTATCGGGCTCGGCTGCTTTGTACTGCTCAACCTGTTTATCGGCTTTGGCGATGACCTCGTCGACAATCGTTTCAATTGCGCCGGTATCGGTTACCTGCTTCAGGCCTTTAGCTTCGATAATCTCATCCGCGCTTCCGCCGTCTGCCCACATCACCTCAAACACCTGCTTGGCAATCTTGCCAGAGATAGTGTTGTCCTTGATGCGTTCAACCAGTCCGCCTAGTTGTTCAGCAGAAACCGGGCTGTCAGCAATGGTGGTGTCGTTTTGGTTCAGGTGCTTGGATAGCTCGCCCATGACCCAGTTGGCAGCCATTTTTGCATCATTAGCGGCTTTCGCCACGACCTCGAAGTACGTGGCCAGATTATGGTCACCTGACAGGACCATCGCATCGTAGTCGCTCAGCTTATATTCTTCGATAAAGCGTGCTTTGCGTGCATCCGGAAGCTCGGGCAGGCTATCGCGTACCGCATCGATGTAGTCTTCGTCGATGATGATGGGTAGCAAGTCCGGGCAGGGGAAGTAACGGTAGTCGTTTGCTTCCTCTTTGGAGCGCATTGAGCGCGTTTCATTTTTGTTGGCATCGTACAGGCGGGTTGCCTGTATCACGCGACCACCGTCTTCAATCAAGTCGATCTGACGTTCGATCTCTCCGACGATCGCTTTTTCGATAAAGCGGAAGGAGTTGATGTTTTTGGTTTCGGTGCGCGTGCCAAACTCTTCCTGGCCCTTAGGGCGTACAGAAACGTTGCAGTCGCATCGGAACGACCCTTCTGCCATGTTGCCGTCACAGATGCCCAGGCTGGTGACCAGCGCGTGGATCTTGCGTACATATGCAACCGCTTCTTCGGCAGTGCGCATATCCGGTTCAGATACGATCTCCAGCAGTGGTGTGCCTGCCCGGTTTAGATCGATGCCGGTCATGCCGGGGAATTCATCATGCAGGGATTTGCCAGCATCTTCTTCCAAATGCGCGCGGGTGACCCCGATGCGCTTGGAGGTGCCGTCTTCCAGTGTGATATCGATGTGGCCGATGCCGACGATTGGGTGGAACAGCTGGCTGGTCTGGTAGCCTTTTGGCAGATCCGGGTAGAAGTAGTTTTTGCGGTCAAATACAGATGTACGACCGATCTCGGCATCAATCGCCAAGCCAAACTTCACCGCCATACGCAGTGCTTCTTCGTTAAATACTGGCAGGGTGCCTGGCAGCGCCAGATCAACAGCGCATGCCTGAGTATTAGGTTCGGCACCAAATGCAGTGCTGGCACCGGAAAAGATTTTGGATTTTGTGGCGAGCTGGGCGTGGATTTCCAGCCCGATTACCGCTTCCCATTCCATTATACGTTAACCTCTCAGATGCCTTGTGGTGCTTGCTGGTGCCAGTCAGTTGCCAGTTGGAACTGATGGGCGACGTTCAGCAGTTTCTGTTCTGCAAAATAGTTGCCGATGATCTGCAGGCCCACGGGTAGACCTTCGGTCTGACCGCAAGGGATGGAGATGCCTGGCATACCTGCAAGGTTCAGGGAGATAGTAAAGATATCTTCCATGTACATCGCAACCGGATCGGAGGTTTTCTCGCCCAGTTTGAATGCAGGGTGAGGCGTGGTTGGCCCCATGATGACATCCACTTCGTTCAGCGCATTCACGTAATCTTGTTTGATCAGGCGGCGAATCTGCTGAGCTTTTTTGTAATAGGCATCGTAGAAGCCTTCGGACAGCGCGTAGGCACCCACCATAATGCGGCGTTTCACTTCCGGGCCAAAGCCTTCGCCACGGGAGCGCTTGTACAGGTCTTCCAGATCAACCGGGCTTTCGCAGCGGTAGCCGTAGCGTACGCCGTCGAAGCGAGACAGGTTGGATGAGGCTTCTGATGGCGCGATGATGTAATACGCTGGAATCGCCAGGCCAGTATTAGGCAGGCTGACTTCTTTAACGGTTGCGCCCAGTGCTTCATATTCTTTGATTGCGGCTTGAACCTGCTGTGCAATCGCGGGGTTGAGATCATCCGGGAAGAACTCTTTTGGCAGGCCGATTTTCAAGCCAGCCAGAGGTTTGCTCAGGTCTGCAGTGTAATCCGGTACGTCTTTCTGCATGCAGGTGGAGTCGTTTGGATCAAACCCCGCCATGACGTTCAGCATCATTGCCGCATCTTCTGCGGTGCGGGTCATTGGGCCGCCCTGATCCAGAGAGGAGGCAAATGCGATCATGCCGAAGCGAGATACGCGACCGTAAGTCGGTTTCAGACCGGTAATGCCACATAGTGCTGCAGGCTGGCGAATAGAGCCACCGGTATCGGTGCCTGTTGCTGCCGGAGCCAGCAGCGCTGCTACTGCCGCTGCGGAGCCGCCGGAGGAGCCGCCGGGAACACAATCGGTATCCCACGGGTTGCGAGCAGGCCCGTAGAAGCTGGACTCGTTGGAGGAGCCCATCGCGAACTCGTCCATGTTGGTTTTGCCGAGCATTACTGCGCCAGCTGCGTTGAACTTATTCACAACGGTGGCGTTATATGGCGAAACGAAGTTGTCCAGCATCTTCGATGCACAGCTGGTGCGCACACCTTCGGTGCAGAAAATATCTTTGTGGGCGATCGGCAAGCCGGTGAAAGCGCCCGCATTACCGGCTGCACGTGTCGCGTCGGCAGCATTGGCTTGCTCAAGCGCCTGCTCGCCGGTCACTGTGATGTAGCTGTTGTATTTGCCATCTTCCGCTTCGATGCGGTCAAGGTAGACTTGCGTCAGCTCGACACTGCTGAAATCGCCGTTTTCCAGCCCCTGGGCCAGTTCGGCTAGCGTTTTGTCAAACATGAGAATTTGAGTCCTTCGATATTCCGATAAGGTGCAAGAAGTGGTTCGTGATTAATGAGCAGGGATCACTCAATAACCTTAGGAACCTGGAACAGACCGTTTTCCACGGCAGGGGCAACCGACTGAAGATTGTCGCGATTGTTCTCTTCGGTTACCGCGTCTTTGCGCAGGCGCTGAACAGCGTCCAGTGCGTTCGCCATCGGCTCAACATCACTGGTGTCTACGGCCTGCATCTGGTCGACCAGATCCAGAATGTTAGACAGGTTTTGGGTGTATTCCGGGATATCCTGCTCATCAATTTGCAGGCGTGCCAGATGGGCAATTTTTTCCACATCAGAGCGGTCTAGAGCCATAGTTGCTTCTCGCTGGGTTGGAAGTCGTTTTGACGAAAAGAGATAAGCGGATAACGTTACCACATCAGCGGTTTTACATGAAGGCTACGCGCAGTGGTTTGCACCATCTGTATCTTGAATGTCGGAGTGCTTTCAGAAGGTTTTCAGCTCCGGTTTGGGTGTCGCTTATTTCCGACTTTGTCGGTGGAACGGCGACAGTTTTTTTTCAGGGACACTTAAATCACCAAAATAGGCCAACTCATTTGGTTTTGAGTGCTTCAGACGCGCTTTCAATCTTGCTGAAATGGCACCCGATTGTTAGAGTTAGCTGTTTAATACAGTGCTCATTCAGTCCTTTATAATCCCAGGAATAAGTATTCCATGCTCAAGAAAATTCGTGGCCTTTTTTCCAGCGACCTGTCCATCGACTTGGGCACCGCTAATACCCTGATTTTTGTTCGTGATAAGGACATTGTTCTTGATGAGCCTTCTGTTGTAGCGATACGCGAAACAGGCAACCAGAAATCGGTTGCTGCGGTAGGTGCCGACGCCAAACGTATGTTGGGTCGTACACCGGGGAATATCACCGCTATTCGTCCGATGAAGGACGGAGTCATCGCTGACTTCCATGTGACCGAGAAAATGCTGCAGTACTTTATCAGTAAAGTACATGAC
Organism: Oceanospirillaceae bacterium; assembly: GCA_023954795.1. Lineage (GTDB taxonomy): Bacteria > Pseudomonadota > Gammaproteobacteria > Pseudomonadales > Balneatricaceae > Pontibacterium. The sequence continues at coordinate 8,503 of JAGSHA010000005.1, forward strand.
AACAGCTTTTTGACTCCCAGCCCGCGCGTATTGGTGTGTGTGCCATGTAAATCTACACAGGTAGAGCGTCGTGCGATTAAAGAATCCGCGATGGGTGCGGGTGCACGTGAGGTTTACCTGATCGATGAGCCAATGGCTGCGGCAATTGGTGCAGGCCTTCCGGTCGAGGAAGCGCATGGGTCTATGGTCGTTGATATCGGTGGTGGTACCACTGAGATTGCTGTGATCTCCCTGAACGGTATTGTGTATGCCGATTCTGTGCGCGTGGGCGGTGACCGCTTTGATGAATCTGTCGTCACCTATGTCCGCCGTAACTACGGTAGTTTGATTGGCGAATCTACCGCCGAGCGTATCAAGCAGGAGATCGGTACCGCATACCCTGCTAGCGAAGTGCGTGAAATTGATGTGCGTGGCCGCAATCTGGCGGAAGGTATTCCACGCAGCTTTACGCTGAACAGCAACGAAATCCTTGAATCGTTGCAAGAGCCGCTATCATCCATCGTCCAGTCTGTTAAGAGTGCGCTGGAACAGTGTCCGCCTGAACTGGCATCGGATATCGCCGAACGCGGTATCGTATTGACCGGTGGTGGTGCATTGCTGCGTAATCTGGATCGTTTGATCAGCGAAGAAACCGGTCTGCCGGTGGTAGTCGCTGAAGACCCGTTGACCTGTGTGGCGCGTGGTGGCGGTAAAGCACTGGAAATGCTGGATAAGCACGCGTTCGAATTGCTAACCCACGACTAACCTGTGCGTTACGCTATATCTGTATTATTGGGGCGCCTTTTGATGCCATTGTTGCGTCGGGAGGTGTCTCATTAAGCCTATCTTTCGAAGCGGATCTTCCCGCTTTTTCATCGTTGTCCTTTTGTTGTCTATCCTGCTGATCACCGCTGATGTGTTCTGGAATGGGATGCGGCAGGGGCGTGCGTACATCTCTTTGGTGTTAACACCTGTGCAGTGGCTGGTGGATCTGCCCGCTGAGCTGGCTGATGAAGTCTCGGATGTGGTGGTTGATCGCGGTTTGCTGATGAAGGAAAACGCGCGTCTGAAAGCAGAAGCTTTGTTGCTGGAGCAAAAAGGGCAGCAGCTTGACAGCCTGAGTGAAGAGAATAGTCGCCTGCGTTCGTTGCTGAACGGGCGCGCCCGCATTCCGAATGCCGTGACCTTGGTGGAGCTGATTGGCGTGAACCCTGATCCGTTCCAACATCAGGTTGTGGTCAACCGGGGGAGTGAGGACGGTTTGTTTCTTGGACAGCCGGTTCTGGATTCTGGCGGCATTATGGGACAGATTGTAGAGATGTCCCACTACACCAGTCGTGTGATGTTGATTACGGATGCCCGACATGCGATCCCGGTCGAGCTAAACCGGACCGGATTCCGGGCGATTGCATTGGGCAAAGGCGAGCCGGATGAGCTTGAGCTTCAGCATGTCTCGGATACGATCGATATTCAGGAAGGTGATCTGTTGGTGACCTCCGGTTTGGCTGGGCGTTTCCCGCGTGGCTATCCCGTGGCGGTGGTGACCGAAGTAACCCATGATCCGGGCCTCTCGTTTACTAAAGTACGCGCTAAACCTTCTGCGCGATTAGACAAGAGTCGGCACTTGCTGTTGGTTGACCCGCTTGTGGAAATAACTGAGCAGACAGATGCTGATGCCCAGGCTGAAACGGTGATCGTGGAGTCAGTTGAGTGAGCCAGCGTCAGCAAGGCGGCGGACTGATTATTTTTGCCACATTCTTATGCGGGATTGTGCTCAGTCAGATGCCGTTACCTGAGTTTATCGGTTGGGCGCGTCCCGAGTGGGTCGCTATGATTTTGATCTATTGGGTCATAGCCCTGCCGCAGTCTGTGGGTGTCGGTTCTGGTTTTGTAGCAGGTCTCGTACTTGATGTAATCCGCGGTAGTGTATTGGGTGCCAATGCGTTAGCGCTGACCATCGTTGCTTATATTGCAATGACACTTTACCGCCGTATGCGGGTTTTTCCTCTTTGGCAGCAGTCCCTTCTGGTGATGGTACTAGTCGGGATTCATCAGCTTATTTTGCATTGGATTCAAATGTTTGTGGGCTATACAGGTGATAGTTTGCTGTTTTTGTTGCCTGCGCTGGTGAGTGCTCTCTTCTGGCCGCCTATTTTTGTTTTTTTACGCCGCATAAGGCGAACTTTTTATGTCTCCTGATACTCTTAAAGACTTACATGTGGATCAGACTGCAGATGTTCAGCTGGTGTTGGCATCTGCATCACCGCGCCGTCGCGAGCTATTGCAACAGATTGGCGTGCAGTTTTCGGTGCAGCCGGTTGATATCTGTGAGGATGTTTTAACCGACGAAGCTGCGGACGTATATGTCGCGCGACTGGCGCGAGAAAAGGCAGAGCTCGGTTTACAGCGCAGCGGTGCGAAAGCAGCGCTGGGATCAGATACATCTGTGGTTATGTCCGGTGAGATTTTGGGTAAGCCAAAGGATGCATCAGATGCTGAGCGCATGTTGATGTCGCTCTCTGGCTGTGAGCACCAGGTGATGACCGGAGTTGCGCTGGCAACGGAATATGATACGCAGGTGTGCGTTGTCACAACTGTTGTACACTTTAAAGAGTTAACCCCTGAAATATGTCGTGCCTACTGGGCCAGCGATGAGCCTTGTGATAAGGCTGGAGCTTACGGTATTCAGGGGTTGGGTGCTGTATTTGTAGACCGCATTGAGGGCAGTTATTCCTCTGTGGTTGGATTACCGCTGGCGGAAACAGCCGAGATGCTGACGCACGCGGGAATACCCATTTGGCAGCCGGTTTGAATTGCGTCTACGCCAAGGAGCGAACATGGGCGAAGAGATACTGATCAATTTTACCCCGATGGAAACCCGGGTTGCCGTTATCGAAAACGGTATGCCGCAAGAGGTGTACATTGAGCGGGTTCGCCGACGGGGTATCGTCGGCAACATTTATCAGGGCAAAGTTGTACGAGTGTTGCCTGGTATGCAGGCTGCATTTGTAGAAATTGGTCTGGAGCGCGCTGCGTTTATCCATGTAGAGGATGTGTTGCCTCAGACGGCTACATCTGAAGAGAAAAGTAACGCGTCTATCGCTCATCAGTTGCGAGAAGGTCAATCTTTGGTGGTGCAGGTCACTAAAGATCCAATCGGAACGAAAGGTGCGCGTCTGACCACACACCTGTCTATTCCATCCCGTTACTTGGTCTATATGCCGGGCAACGATCACATTGGTGTGTCTCAACGAATCGAAGATGTGGAAGAGCGCGATCGTCTGCGTAGCACCATTGCGGGTTTGCTGAAAGAGATCTCCGATGATGAAGATACGGGAAAATCTCCAGGCGGCTTTATTCTGCGTACGGTGGCAGAAGGCGCTTCAGAGGCGGAATTACAGGAAGATATTAAGTTCCTGCGTCGATTGTGGGGGAAAATTCAGCGCAACCTGAAAGGTGCTAAAGCACCATCGGTGATCTATGAAGATCTGCCGCTGAATATGCGTACCTTGCGTGATATGGCGCATACAGGGTTAGAGCGTATCCGTATCGATTCCCGCGAAACCTATCAGAAAGCGACTGAATTCGTACAGAGCCTGGTGCCGGAGATTGCTGAGAAACTGGAATATTATCCCGGTGAGCGGCCTATCTTTGATCTCTTCAATGTTGAAGAAGAGTTGCAGCGTGCATTGGGACGTAAAGTCGAGCTGAAATCCGGTGGTTATCTGATCTTTGATCAAACCGAAGCGATGACGACAGTGGATGTGAATACTGGCGCGTTCGTCGGACACCGTAATCTTGAAGAGACCATCTTCAAAACCAATCTGGAAGCGGCCACTGCGATTGGGCGCCAGCTACGCCTGCGTAATCTAGGTGGCATCATTATCCTCGATTTTATCGATATGGAAGATCCGGATCATCAGCGACAGGTGTTACGAACACTGGAGCGGGTGCTGGATAAAGATCACGCTAAATGCAAAGTGACCGGCGTGTCAGAGCTTGGTTTGGTGGAGATGACCCGTAAGCGTACACGGGAAAGTCTTGAGCATGTGCTTTGTGAGACGTGTGAGCAGTGCCAGGGACGCGGTTCGATCAAAACTCCAGAAACCGTCTGCTACGAGATTTTTCGTGAAATTTTGCGTCAGCATCGCGCTTATGACACGGATTCCTATCTGGTGTTAGCTGCACAAAATGTTGTGGACTATATGGTTGATGATGCATCTGACCATGTGGCAGAACTGGAAGCTTTTATTAGTAAAACGATTCGCTTCCAAATTGAACCTATGTACGGTGCCGAACATTACGACGTGGTGTTGCGGTAGCAGGGTAGACAATGATCGCCCGAACAAAAAAATTGATCTGGCTGAGTTACTGGATACTGGTAGCTCTGCTGGGCTTATCTGCGTTGCTGGTTGTGACTCTGCGGCTGGTATATCCGGCGCTGCCTGATTATCAGCAACGCATCGAATCCCATTTGTCTGAAGCGTTGGGTTCCGAAGTAACTTTCACTCGGATGCATACTTACTGGCGTGGACAAAACCCCGTGCTGGAACTGGAAGGGATACGAGTCAGCGGTACAACGGAGGTGACGGTTGATAACGCTGTACTGGCGTTGGACCTGCCTCGCTCTCTGGCTTTTCAGCAATTAGTGTTCACTCAGTTAGACGTTAACCAGCCCTACATTAAAGTTGTTGCCGACCTTCCTGAAGTCTCTACAGATGATCCGTCTTCTCGACCCTTAAATCCCGATGATGCAAAAGGTGCTCAACTGCTGAGCCTATTGCTAAGGCAGGAACGCCTTTCTGTTTCTGATGCTTCGATAGAGCTGCATTTGGGGGCGCTACCCCCAGTGACATTGACATCTTTTTCCGCCCACCTCCGCTCTAGCGGTCAGTTACACCAGCTGAAAATTGGGGCGGCATTGACTGCCGGTGGTACAAGCGCGCCTTTTCGCTTTGTAGCTGAGGTCAATGGAAGTCCTGCGCGGCGGCCTCTCAACTTTTATTTTGACCTGCCCGGGATGCCACAGCAGGTTCTGAATCCCTGGCTTGAGTATGCGGGTCTGGAACGGATCAAGAACCTGGATGGGCGTATTAAACTATGGGGAGCCTATCGAAGGAACGCGTTGGAATATGCCTATCTTGATACTCAGATATCCACACTGCAGGCTGCTGGTCAGTCGGTAACTGATACTCAGGTTTTATTGAGCCTTCAACCCGCGGAAAGCGGTTATCAAGCTCAGTTGAGCGGAAAACTGACCGCAAATGATAAGCCCTATGAGTTGCCTTTGGTGACAGCGAATTGGGAGCAGGGTTTGGGGTTAATGCCTGACCTGCTGGCGATGGATTCGCTCGACCTGAAACTGTTGAAGGGTTGGCTGGATGGGCAGTCTTTTTTGCCTAAGATAGGGCAGCGTGCTGTGACGATGCTGAATCCTCGGGGGTATGTCGAGCAGTTAGACATCCGGTGGACATCGCCTGAATGGACGTCTTTTGTTGCGAATGCCGATCTGATTGATGTATCAGTGTCGCCTTGGGGTGGGGCGCCGGGGTTACGTCATATTACCGGGCGCTTACGTCATGACATAGGGGGAGGCTCGGTTGATCTGGATAACAACCAGTTCGCGATGTCTTTCCCCGATCTGAAGATGCCCGAGTGGCAGTACAGTTTTGCCAGAGGGCACGTTAATTGGCGTTTAACCGATAGTGCGGTGGAAGTGGGTTCGGGGCTGCTACAGCTCAAAAATGAAGATGTAACGGCATCGGGACGATTCTTCTTTCGTTTACCCTACGATAAAGACGGGCAGACAGATCTGACACTGCTGATTGGTGTTAGAGATAGCTTAGGTACTGCGTTTAAAGACTATATCCCACCTAAGGAGGTGGGGGTGGCGACGCATAAATGGCTTATGAGTGCGATACAGGGAGGCCAGGTTCATACTGGCGGCTTTATGTTGAACGCGAATACGCGTTCCCGTTTACCGGACTATCAAAAGCCTGTTGTTCAGTTGTTTCTGGATGTGGATAAGTTGCAGTTTGGCTTTGATCCCAACTGGCCGAGTGTGACTCAGGGGAAGGGGTATTTCCTCTATCGTGACTTTGGTTTTCTCACAGAGGCTTCAGGTACGTTACTCGATTCAAAAGTGAAAGAGGCGTGGGTTTACAGTGCGCCTGGTGCTACACGTCTGCAAATACTGGGGAATGCTCAAGGGGATGCAAAGGATATCCGTAAAATTTTGCTGCAAACGCCTATTCGTAGTGAAGTGGGTTCGGAATTGCCGCGTTGGGAGTGGTCGGCAAAAGCGGATACAAAACTGGATATTGATATCGCCCTGAACGGCAAGCGTGCTCCCGTCGTAAAGGCGTCGACGCGTTTGCGTGAAGGACGTTTTGTCTCTGTCGAAAATCGACTGTCTTTTGAAAAAATATCGGGTGAACTTCGCTTTAGCACCGAAACAGGGTTAAAGAGCAAGAGACTGGATGGCCGGTTATTTGGGCAGCCCGTCAAAGCAGTGATCGAATCGTCACGCGATGAAAAACAAGGACAGCAGACGCGGCTTGTGCTGGATGGAAAAGCCGATATTCGTCAAGTACAAGAATGGCTGAATCAGTCCTATCTGGCTGTTGCGGAGGGTCAAACGGATTACCGTGCAGAACTTGAGTTATGTACGGGCAGCCCGCTCTGTAATCAGCTTAAGATTCGTTCTGATCTGGTCGGTATCAGCGTCGAAGCCCCTGCACCATTGGGTAAAGAATCGGATGCCCCTCGTCTTTTTGACGTGCTCTATACCTTGGGTGATGAAACGCAGCAGCGTATATGGTTGAACTACGGTGGAGATTTGCGGGCGGTATTTCATCTTGATAGAGGCAAGGTGAAGGCCGGTCAGCTGGTGCTGGGGGCGGATAGCGTTCAACCACCTTCCAGATCTGGATTGTGGATTGACGGTGCACTTACACGATTAGATATCGCGGAACTGAGGCGGTTTTTGAGTAAAGCGGGGTTATTGCCATCAGATACTGAATCCGATGTAGCGGTAGCCAGCGTAGAGTCCGAGCTGTTGTTGGAAGATATCCGGCTGCAAATCGGAGAGTTGGTCTCAGGTGGACTGACGTTGCCACAGTTGCAAGTGCAAGTGAGAAACACCCACGGTGGGTGGCAGATCAACGGTGAAAACCGAATGCTCAAGGGACGGCTGTTTCTCCCTGATGACAAACGTCAAATTTCCAGCTTAACGCTGGATTATCTGAAAATTGAACGCGATCAGTTTTCTGAAACTGACAGCCCTGATTCGGATGTGGCGTCTCAAGCCGATGGCTTTAGCGCCTCGGAGTTGCCGCTGATTGATCTGAATGTAAAGTCAGTTGAGGTGCGCGGGAAACCGTATGGTGCATGGAGTATGGAGATGCGCCCGGATGCGTACGGTGCAACCTTTCAGAATGTGCGCGGTGATATGTTTGGGGTGAACGTCAGCGGGGATGCTCGCTGGTCAACCGCGGGTATTGAGAGCTCTGCGATACTTTTGAATTTCGAGAGTGATACGCTGGATCCGCTGCTTAAAGCCTGGCAGTACGATCGTTTTATCCAAAGCCAATTTTTAAATGTTGATGCCAATCTGGTCTGGGAGGGAGCACCCTGGGCATTTTCTCTGGATCGTCTGTATGGTCACTTCTCGTTGTTGGCTAAAAATGGTCGTATTATCGAAGCGGGTGAGTCAGGTCAGTTCCTTCGCGTATTGGGTATTCTAAATCTGGAAACGCTGGGGCGTCGTCTGCGTTTAGACTTCAGTGATTTATTTGCTCAGGGGTTAGCGTTTGATCGTGTTAATGCCGATTATACGCTGGCTCAGGGCGTAGCCGTCACCCGTTCACCGTTTAAGCTGAAAGGCCCTTCTGCAGATATGAAGCTGATTGGCTCATTGGATCTGGTGAATGAGACGGTTGATAAAGATATGGAGGTCGTGTTGCCAGTGACTAAAAACCTACCCTTGATGGGGGTTTTGCTTGGTCAGCCGCAGGTTGCAGGTGCCGTCTATCTGATTGATAAGCTGATTGGAGACCGGTTGGAGAAATTTACTACCATTCGTTATCACCTTTCTGGCGACTGGACCGATCCGCAGCTAGAGCTGGAGACCAAGAAAGAGGATAAGGTCCCATCCGATAACCCTGTCTTTCAGCAAGGGGGAGGTTGATGAAGCGTGTTGCGCTGCTGCAGATGGTTTCTACAGCGGATCTGGAGGTAAACCTTAAACAAGCAATACTATTGCTCAGGCAGGCGGCGGAACAAGGCGCGGTGCTGGCCGTTTTACCTGAGAACTTTGCGCTGCTGAATACTCAACGCTTAAGAGCCTTTGCGGAAGCTGAGCTTGATAGGGTTGTGTCTTTATTGTGCTCACAGGCGGCAGAACTTGGAATATGGATCGTTGTGGGCAGCGTACCCATGTCGACCTCCGCACAAGGCCTGTCTGTTGACGCTCCCCACGTGCGGGCCGCATGTTTGCTTATCGATTCCTTAGGCAATATCCGTGCGCGTTATGACAAGCTGCATCTGTTTGATGTGGATGTTGCCGACCAGCAGGCAACTTACCGTGAGTCGGAATTTGTAGAAGCCGGTGACGACTTAGTTGTGGTCGATACCCCAGTGGGGGCTTTGGGGTTGAGTATTTGCTATGACTTGCGTTTCCCCGAGCAATATCAGCGCTTACGAGAGGCCGGCGCTGAATTGATTGCAGTTCCGTCTGCATTCACGCATGTAACGGGACAGGCTCACTGGGAAGTTTTATTGCGTGCGCGGGCGATTGAGAATCAGGTGTATATTCTGGGATGTAATCAAGGCGGGGCGCATGGAGAGGGGCGAGAATCGTGGGGCCACTCGATGATTGTGGATCCATGGGGACGCCTAATGGCGCAGTGTCAAAAGGGCAGTGGGTTGGTGGTTGCTGAAATCGATCTGGAATATTTGGCAGATATTCGTCAAAAAATGCCGGTGTTGGCGCACCGGCATCGCACAGGGTTTTAAAGCCTGTTTGTCAGAGTTTGGCTTCTGCTAACTCACGCAAATATTTAAACAGCTTGCGGGCGGTTGCCGGAGCTTGCTGTTTTTCCGCTTCCTTCTTTGCATTCCGAATCAGCTGGCGTAAGTGCTGAATATCAGCTTCAGGGTTCTCTGCCAGATAGGTTTGCAGCTCATCGTTACCGCCTTCGATTAAACGATCACGCCAGCGTTCCAAGCGATGGAACATCGCCGTATGCGCCTGGCTACCCGCTTCAAAGCGTCCCATTGCCTGTTCAATCTCTTCCGCATCTTCGGTGCGCATCAGGCGCCCCACGTAGTTCATATGGCGCTTCATCGCTCCACTACGCGGCTTGATGCGGCTGCACTCTTCAATTGCAGCGCGCAAGGGTTCAGACATCGGGACGGTTTTTAGCTGTTCTGCAGTCAGAGTGCTGAGCTTCTCTCCCAGCGTCTGCAGTGCGAGCATCTCTTTTTTAATTTGGGTCTTACTGACCCATTCCTCTTCTGAGGAATCGTCTTTTGAAAAATCTTCGTTGTTAACCATGGATAACCAGTATTAGCTATAAAACACGGTGGCCAGACCCAGAAACGTAAAGAATCCAACCACATCGGTAATTGTTGTAAGCAGGACGCTGCCAGCAAGGGCAGGGTCGATACCGACGGCTTTGAGCCCAAGGGGTAATAAGGTACCCGCCATCGCGCCTGCAATAAGATTAATCACAATCGACAGAGCGATAATGATACCTATTGTTGTATCTTGGAACCAGACGACCGCCACAGCAGCAACGACGAGTGCCCAAAGTAGGCCATTCATCGCACCAACGATCATTTCGCGGTTCAGAAGCCAGGTAGCATTGGACTTCTCCACATGCCCCAAAGCCTGACCACGAATCACCAGTGTTAATGTTTGAGAGCCAGCAATCCCTCCCATCGATGCCACGATAGGCATAAGAACAGCCAGTGCAACGACCTTATCGATCGTTTCTTCAAATAACCCAATCACGGCTGATGCGACAAAGGCGGTGATCAAATTGATCCCCAACCACAGTGCACGCCGGCGGGTGGTTTTCATGACGGGCGCAAAGGTATCTTCATCTTCGTCCAGACCGGCCATACTCATCAGTGAGTGGTCCGCGTCTTCACGGATGACGTCAACCACATCATCGATGGTAATACGGCCCAGCAGGCGACCGTCGTCATCAATAACCGGGGCGGAGACCAGATCGTGTTGCTCGAAGAGTACAGCCACTTCGTTGTCCGGCATGGTGGCTGAAATAGGTTCGATTTCAGTCACCATGATTTCGCGCACGGTGATATTCGGATCTGAGACCAGCAATTTCGTCAGTGGCAGAATTCCTATATAGGAATCCTTTCGGCTGACAACAATCAGGCTGTCGGTCATTTCCGGTATCTCTTTGTGACGGCGCATATATCGCATTACCGTCTCTACCGATATATCGGGTCGGATAGTGACCGTATCGGTGTTCATCAGGCCGCCAGCCGTATCCTCTGGATAGGATAAAACCTGCTCTACACGTTTGCGGTTTTGTTTATCCATTATCCGCAGCAGCTCTTTCATGACCGTGTTCGGCAGCTGCTGAATGACGTCAGCCATGTCGTCGGTATCCAGCGATTCGGTGATCGCCAATACTTCAGTGGCGTCCATGCGACTCAGGATCTCAGCCTGTACGTCATCCCCTAAGTCCTGAAGGACTTCACCTTCCAGATCCGTATTGATCAGATTCCAGAGAATCTGTCGTTCCTTAGGCGGGGATTTTTCAATCAGGCGGGCGACTTCTGCCGGGCGCAGGCTATGATTGAGGACAAAACGAATCTGTTGGAATTCGCCACTATCCAGCGCATCTGCAAGCTTTTCAAACTGTGTTCTCTGCGCTGATGTACTCATGCCGCGTTAACTCATAATCCGGAGGATAAACAAGGAGAGGCTCCAATCCGTCCCAATTATAGCGGATTGTGACGAGGGGAATAACCCACGTGCGGGGGAGTGTAGCAAAAGCAGAGGTTTAAACCAGCCTGATTGCAGTGCTGGATTGAAACAATCTAATGCAGTGAAAGGGCTGGCAGCTCTGACACTGGGAAAGGGTTGTGGATCGGGAAGAGATGAAGAGAGAGGGCCTCGTTGGAGACGTTCTACTCTTCTTCGTCGAAACGATTGTTGACCAGTGTTTCGATAGCTTGCATGGCATCCTGTTCGTCGTCACCTTCGATGCAAAATGTCAGTTCGGTACCAATACTGGCTGCCAGCATCATAACGGACATGATGCTCTTGCCATCTACCTGACGTCCTTCCTTGGCGATCTTTATATCGCTGGAGAAGCGACTGGTTACGCCGGTGAGTTTCGCAGCTGCACGAGCGTGAAGGCCCAGTTTGTTGATTATTTCCAGTTTCTTTTCGATCATGTCGTTAGTTCTGTCACTTCAGTTCCCGATGGCGGACATGAACATTATCCATAAGTTGCTCAAAATGAGAAGCTAAACGGGTCGCCAGGTAGACTGATCGATGATGACCACCCGTACAACCGATGGCCACTGTAATGTAGCTACGATTGTTTGCGGCGAAGCGGGGTAACCAGCATTCCAGATACTCGGTAATGTGGTCCTGCATCTCCTGTACCTGATCTGATTCCGATAAAAAATTGATCACGGGCTGGTCCAAGCCCGAGTATTGACGCAATTCAGGAATCCAATACGGATTGGGCAGGACGCGGACATCGTAAACAATATCGGCATCCAACGGTACACCGTGTTTAAAGCCAAAGGATTCAAACTGCACCGCAAGTGACTGGTCGCTGCGGTCGGCAATGCGACTTTTTACCGTGTCACGCAGGTCGTATAGGTTCAGACGTGTTGTGTCGATGCGCAAATCAGCCATTTTGGCGATGGGTTCGAGTAACTGCTGTTCGAGTTGAATCGATTCCAGCAGTCCGCGGTTATCGTCTGATAGGGGGTGTTTGCGGCGCGTAGAGCTGTAGCGCTTCAGAAGAGTTGCTTCTGATGCATCAAGGTAAAGCACTTCGTAGTGTGCATCCTGCTCATCTTCTTTCAACGCTTCGAGGATGGCGGGCAGCTGTGCCAGATTACTCAGCAAATTGCGTGCATCAATACTGATCGCAATATGCTCTGGATGTTGTGGATCACTGGTCATCTGAGCAACCAGTGAGGGCAGCAGGGTTGCAGGAAGATTATCGATGCAGTAGAAGCCGATATCTTCTAACGCCTGAAGTGCTGTACTTTTACCAGATCCAGATCGGCCGCTGATAACAACAAGCTTCATGTCCCCTCCTGCCTGTGTGATGAGGTGTTTTGTTAATTGCCCAGATCTGAAATGACGGTATACAGAGCGGCATCATCACTGGTGTTACGTAGGGCGTTGCGCACCGACTCCTGACTAAACAGCTCTGCAGCTGAAGCCAGCGTCTGAAGATGTTCGTCACAGGCTTCTTCCGGTACGACGAGGGTGAATATCAGATCTACGGGCTTGCCATCAATTGAGTCAAAGTCAATCGGTGAGTCCAGTGTGATCAGGTAGCCCAGGGCGTTCTGACAGTCTTGTAGCCGACAATGGGGAATCGCCACGCCATCACCGATACCGGTGCTGCCCAGACGCTCCCTGCCAAGTAGTCCTGAGAATACAGTATCAGCTTCCAGGCCGGGATTTTGCTCGGCGATAAGCTGGCTGGTTCTTTCCAGTACGCGTTTTTTGCTTCCGCCCTCGAAGCCGCATAGGGTTCTCGAGGGCGTCAGTAGCTCTTGAATCAACATAGGTTGTGTTGAGAATGATATGACTTATTTGTGTTTTTTGAGTTTTTCTTTGTGCTTAATGATCTGACGATCCAGTTTATCGACAAGACCGTCGATAGAGGCGTACATATCATCATGTTCGTGAGCAGCAAAGATCTGTCCGCCGGCAAGGTGAAGATCACCTTCTGCTTTCTGGCGTTTTTTGTCGACGCTGAGTGTCACCTGGACGTTGGTGATATTGTCAAAATGCCGTCCCAGTTTTTCAAACTTGGAGTGCACATAATTACTCATAGATTCAGTCAGTTCGACATGATGGCCAGTAATATTAATCTGCATAGGTCTCTCCTATTGGCAGTGACTGTATTCGTCCTGTTTGCATTTCCATTAAACCAGACGCTTGCGTTCATTAGAAGGCGGAATGCTCATTGCCTCCCGATATTTCGCAATTGTGCGACGGGCTACTTTAAATCCTTGTTCGTCCAGAAACTGTGCGATCTTATTATCACTTAATGGTTTTGCCGGATTTTCAGCGGCAACCAGCTTTTTGATCAGCGCGCGGATTGCCGTAGAGGAGGCAGCTCCACCGTCGTTGGTGTTTACGTGGCTGGAGAAGAAGTACTTCAGCTCAAAAATCCCTCTGGGGGTGTGCATGTACTTCTGTGTCGTGACACGGGAGATGGTTGATTCGTGCATCTCAACGGCTTCTGCGATGTCATGCAGTACCATCGGTTTCATCCCTTCCTCACCGTGCTCGAGAAACCCTTCCTGTCGTTTAACGATTTCGTTTGCGACTTTCATCAGGGTTTCGTTGCGGCTCTGTAAGCTCTTTATAAACCAGCGGGCTTCCTGAAGGTTGCTTTTCAGGTAGGTGTTATCGGCGCTGTTATCAGCCCGGCGTACAAGATCTGCGTAGCCTGAATTGATTCTCAGGCGGGGTGATACTTCCGGGTTAAGATTGACTGTCCAGATACCGCGCTGTTTAGTGACAATAACATCCGGTATCACGTATTCAGCGGTGCTGGAAGTAATGCTTGCGCCAGGTTTTGGGTTCAGCTGCTGGATGAGCAGAATGACCTGCTGCAACTGGGGCTCCTTAAGCCTTGCTTTACGCATCAGTTGACGGTAATCGTGGCTACCAAGTAGCTTCAGGTAGTTTCTGACGACCGTCAGCGCCTGCTTTTTCCACGCGGTATCATCCGGCAGTTGCTCCAGCTGAATTGCGAGGCAGTCGCTGAGGTCTCGTGCGCATACGCCAGGCGGGTCAAATTGTTGAATGCGTCGCAGCACCGCTTCGACTTCATCCAGATCTAACTCCTCAATGCCATCCTGTTGACGCAGATGTTCGTGGATATCTTCAAGTGTAACGGTGAGATAGCCATCGGGGTTGATTCCATCGATTAGACTGGTCGCAATTAACCGATCCTGATCGCTCATAGGCGTCAGGTTCAGCTGCCAGTGAAGGTGATCCTGTAGCGTTTCTTCTGCGGTGTCATTGGATTCGAAGGAGCCTTCAGAATCATCTCGGCTGCTACCCGGGGCAGAACTTTGAAAGGTGTCATCCCAGCTGCTGTCAGTACTGAGTTCGGCGGGGATTTCATCGTTCCAGTTATCGTCGGCAACTTGAGCTTCTTCTGTATGCTCCTGGTCCGCATGGGCTGTCACTTCGGTATCCGGGGGTGTCTCTGAGGCTGATTCCGGCGTGTTTTTTTCTTCACTTGCCGGGGTATCGGTATCGCCTTCCTCATTAACATCCAGCATCGGATTGTTTTCAAGCGCTTCCTGAATCTCCTGTTGCAGGTCCAGTGTCGATAGCTGCAGCAACCTGATCGCCTGCTGAAGCTGAGGCGTCATGGTGAGTTGCTGGCCAATTTTGAGTTGTAGCGCTTGCTTCATAACTACTCGATAGAAACCTGTGCTGCGTTAAAGAAAAATTCAGCCTGAATAATGACTTACAGTTGAAACGTATCACCCAGATAGGCTGCGCGTACAGCGTTATTCTGCATAATAGCATTCGGAGCGCCACTAGCGAGGATTGTTCCTTCACTCACGATATACGCTTTCTCACAGATATCCAGCGTTTCCCGAACATTGTGGTCGGTGATCAGAATGCCAATGCCTTTGCTTTGCAAATGCTTAATCGTACTTTTTATATCGTTCACAGAGATAGGGTCGACACCCGCGAACGGTTCATCCAGCAGGATGAACGAAGGTTCAGTGGCCAATGCGCGGGCGATTTCAACGCGTCGGCGTTCGCCGCCAGATAAGCTCATGCCTAAGCTGTCGATAATATGGGTGATGTGGAACTCTTCCAGTAGCTCGAACATTTTTGCTTCGCGCTGCTTTTTGTCCAGATCATGTCGCGTTTCTAGGATGGCTAACAGATTGTTCCGTACGCTCATCTTGCGGAAGATCGAAGCTTCCTGTGGCAGGTAGCCGATACCGCAGCGAGCGCGCCCATGCATAGGCAGGTGGGTGATCTCTTTTTCATCGATCAGTACCTGCCCACGATCAGCACGTACCAAACCAACGATCATATAGAAACAGGTGGTTTTACCGGCTCCATTGGGTCCTAGAAGACCAACGATTTCACCGCTTTTAATCGATAGGGATACATCTTTGATGACCTCGCGGCCTTTGTAACTTTTGGCAAGATGCGTTGCTTGCAGCTTACTCATTGAGCGTCCTTATCTTTCTTTGGCTGGATGATCATCTCTACCCGACCGCTACTGCCATCTTTACCATCACTATACGCGTCTACAACTGATGTTTTGAGGTTGTAGAGTATGCGGTTGCCAGTAAATGTATCTTTGTCGCTGATAACTTTAGCGTTTTTCTGAAGCGTGAGGTGTTCTTTCTCTACTTTGTAGATAATCGTATCGCCCCAGGCATCGGTATAAGGCTTGTCGGTATCTGGCTTTTGGCGGAAGTGGGCTTGATTACCGTACGCAGTAACCAGCTCAACGCCTTCTTTGCCGCGCTCCATTTCTACCCGCTCAGCTTCGATTAGCAGGGTGCCCTGAGTGATCTTCACGTCTCCAACATAGACGGTTCGACCGGTCCTTTCATCAATCGATGCGCTGTCAGCGCTGACGTGAATAGGTTTCTCTCGGTCTTCCGGCAGAGCGTTGGCCGTGGCACTGAAAAGCGTTGCAACCATCAGTGCCAGAAATTTAGTCTTCATTCTCATGCAATCCCTGTACGTTTGATAACAACTTAAGTGTTTTATTTTCGAACGAGGCTTTCATACCGGTAGCGTCGTAGCGAACGTTGTCAGAAAGGATGGTAACTGGTTCATCCGTTTCAGCCAGCTTTGTATCGGGGTAAAGCGTTAGTGTCTCGGTCAGTACCTGGGTTACAACCCCGGAACTGGTGCTGTCTTTAACGCGAACATCTCCACTGAGCAAGGCTTTAACCCGGTCATCCGGCAGGGTGCCATGTTTAGCCGTTGTGGTCGTTACGGAACCATCTGTCCCGTAAAGAATGATCTCAGGGGTTGTGAGTTCGCTCTCTGCTCGATCGGGATAGTGATCCAGACGAGGGGTGGAGAGTGTTTGCTCGAGCATGCCTTTGTCATCAAATACCCGTGTACGGGTATCGGTCGCAAAGTAGTCTTCGCCTTGTTGTAGCGCTTGAGGGGGGCGACTTCTTTCGCTGGGCGCGATACCTAAGCCCCAATACAGCAGTACGGGGCCAAGCAGAAGCGCAGCAATAATCAGGCGAGTGCGGGCGGTAGACACTAGAGGTATGGCTCCCATACCTGTTCAAGTTTGTTCTGGGCCGCAAGGATCTTTTCGCAGAATTCTCGACCGGCGCCTTCGCCACCGCGACGTAATGTGCACCAGTCCGCATGTTGCTGAACCAGAGGATGGCCGTTGGGCACGGTGGCTCCAAACGTCACCGCGCGAATAGCGGACAGGTCTGGCAGGTCATCACCGATATACGCGGTTGTTTTTGCGCTATGTCCGCTTTTTTGCCAGAGTTCTTTCAGTGCGGTCAGTTTATCTTCGCGGCCTTGTTCCAGATAGGTGATACCCAGTGAGCGCGCGCGTAGTTCAACCTGAGAGGAACGTCGGCCTGTAATGATGGCTGTTTCGATGCCCGCTTTCTGTAAAAGCTTAATGCCAAGGCCATCCAGAGTATTAAACTGTTTCACTTCCTGTCCATCCGGAAGAAACAATAGCTGTCCATTGGTCAAAATACCGTCAACGTCGAATACCGCCAGTTTAACTTCCTGAAGTTTCGTGGCTTGTTCGTCAGTTAGATCCTGGCACCAGTTCATCTGGTCTGCTCCAAATTCTGTTGGTTTGTTGGGGCTGTATCAGAGTACGCCTGCTTTAAGCAGGTCATGCATATTCAGTGCACCAATAGGCTTGTTTTCGTCATCGACAACCAGCAGTGCATTGATTTGTTTGCTTTCCATAATCTGAAGGCATTCTGCCGCCAGGATGTCGGCTCGGATTGTCGTGCAGTCTACGGTCATCACCTGTTCAATAGGTGTGCCCTTCAAATTGACTTCGTGGTCTAGTGCTCGACGCAAGTCGCCGTCAGTAAAGACTCCGGTAACAACGCCGGCTTCATTCAGTACTGCGGTCATACCCAGGCGTTTCTGGGTGACTTCGAATAGTGCGTTGTGCAGCGATGTACCTTCTTTTACACAAGGTACATCGTCACCACTGTGCATGACGTTTTCTACCTTTAGCAGCAGCTGCCTGCCAAGGCTGCCGCCAGGGTGGGAAAAGGCAAAGTCTTCTTTGCTGAATCCTTTGGTTTCCAGCAATGCGATCGCTAATGCATCACCCATGACCAGTTGCGCGGTCGTGCTCGAGGTAGGAGCCAGGTTGAGTGGGCAGGCCTCTTTCTCTACGCCGATATGTAAATTGGCATTCGCCGCTCGGGACAGATTGGAATCCGGCTTTGCGGTCATACTGATAAGTGGAGCGTTCATGCGCTTGATCAGAGGCAAAATGGTCACGATTTCTGCGGTCTCGCCAGAATTCGACAGTGCCAGCACCACATCTTCAGATGTAAACATCCCTAAATCGCCATGGCTGGCCTCACCCGGATGTACAAAAAAAGCAGGGGTGCCTGTGCTAGCAAGGGTTGCCGCTATCTTTCGGCCGATATGACCCGATTTTCCCATGCCTGTAACAATGATGCGGCCGGTACATTGGCTCATTAACTCGCAGGCATGTTGAAAGTCACCGTCCAGATGATTCTCTAGGTCTTTTACAGCTTCTGTTTCCAGCTGGATAGTGCGGCGCGCAGACGCCAGGAAGTCAGCTTTTTTGGTCATCTTTATCTCGGTGCCGGAATTAAACGGTCATATTGTATAGCAGGACCAGATAGCCTGCATACAACACAGTCAGCAGTACGCCTTCATATCGGTTGATCTTCGGTGGTTTCTGAATCAAGCCGAAAGCGATCAACGCAACAGTCAGGCCTAGCATAACGCTGTAATCCCTGATTAAAACGATATTATCGATCGCTAGCGGTGCAATAAGTCCCGGAACGGCCATAACCGCTACAAGGTTGAATATATTGGAACCGACCACGTTGCCAATAGCCAGGTCGTGATGACCTTTAAGGGCGCTGGCAACTGATGCCGCCAATTCAGGCAGGCTCGTTCCAATGGCAACGATAGTGAGACCAATGATCAGCTCGCTAACGCCTAATGCCAGGGCTACTTCAGTCGCTCCCCAGACTAGCAGGCGTGAACTTCCTGCCAGGATAACGAGGCCCAGAATGAGCCAGAAAACTGCATTGCCTGTTTTTAGTTCGGGTAACTCTTCTTCTTCGTCTGCGTTTTCTTCCGGTGAAGCGTTGCGCTGAAAGCGTTGGAAGAGATACAAACTGAGTGCCAGCATGGACAGCAAAATGACACTGTCGACCAGAGTCAGGTGAAGATCCAGAAGCAACATGCCTGCAAAAACAGTGACAGCAAGCAGTAGTGGAAGTTCTTTACGCAATACGCCTGATTTAACCGGAAGAGGGGCGATGATGGCTGTAATGCCTAATACTAAAGCGATGTTGGCGATGTTGGAGCCTAATGCATTGCCGACTGCAAGCTCTCCAGCATCATTGATGGAAGCCATGTAGGAAACCAGTATCTCTGGTGCAGAGGTGCCGAATGATACGATGGTCAGACCGATGAGCATCGGTGACATGCCGAAGTTACGGGCGGTTGCAGCTGCGCCGATTACAAACCGGTCTGCGCTCCATACTAGTAAAACCAAGCCTGTAATAATTGCGAGTGTTGGGTACAGCATTGTGCATCTCGTTGCCAGTAAATAGAGGGGGCTATTAAAACAGAATGCGTGGTTTGATTAAACGCTGATAGAAGCGCTCAATGGAATAATCTATTGCATTGAGCAAAATTATTTGTTGTTCAGCTTTAAGATGGGCAGTGGTATAATTCGCGGCCTTTTGAAACACGGTATTGCTCCTTCAGTCTCTCGAACGACAGCATTTGATAAAATGTTGGCAAGGAAGGAACTAGCCGCAACTCCCTTCATCTATAGAGCCTATGGATAGCTTCGACGACGTCATTATTGACATACAACAACTCAGTTTTTCTCGTGGGGAACGGGCGATATATAACAACGTGGATATCCAGGTGCCGCGTGGGAAAATTACCGCCATTATGGGCCCTTCAGGTACGGGGAAAACAACGTTATTGCGTTTGATCGGTGGGCAGTTGATGCCGGACAGCGGTTCGATTCTCGTGGATGGGAAGGATGTCCCGCGCCTGAATCGTCGTGAGCTGTTCAAGATGCGATCACGTATGGGAATGTTATTTCAGAGCGGAGCACTTTTTACTGATATCAGCGTCTACGAAAACGTTGCGTTTCCTATGAGAGTGCATACGGATCTCTCAGAAGAGATGATACGTGATGTTGTGTTGATGAAATTGCATGCCGTAGGATTGCGGGGTGCGCGTGATCTGATGCCTAGTGAGTTATCTGGAGGCATGGCCCGACGTGTGGCGCTGGCGCGTGCGATTGCGCTGGATCCTGAGTTCGTTATGTATGATGAGCCTTTTACAGGGCAGGACCCGATCGCAATGGGTGTGCTGGTGAACTTAATTCGTCGACTCAATAGGGCATTGGGTCATACCAGTATTATCGTATCCCATGATATTCAGGAAACGCTGGCGATTGCCGACTACATTTACTTGATTTCAGATGCTGAAGTTGTCGCCAGAGGGACGCCTGAAGAGATCAATAATGCGTCTTCATTGAAAGTACGCCAATTTATTCAGGGATTACCTGATGGGCCTGTGCCGTTTCATTTTCCGGCCGGGGATTATCAGTCTGAACTGTTGCAGGACAGCTGAGTATGCTGAATTTACTCGCCCGGGTTGGGCATAAAGGGCTGAAAAAGCTCGAAGCGTTCGGGTCAGCAGGCATTATTTTGATGCAATCGCTGATTGCGCGCCCTCAGCCAGCGATGATGTTGCCGCTGGTGATTAAGCAAATCCACTTTGTGGGTGTGTTGTCGCTCATCATTATCGTGGTCTCAGGCTTGTTTATCGGTATGGTGTTAGGGCTTCAGGGCTATACGATTCTAGTGGACTACGGGTCGGAACAAGCCGTTGGGCAGATGGTTGCCCTGAGCTTGGTGCGGGAGCTTGCGCCAGTCGTAACTGCGCTGTTGTTTGCTGGACGGGCGGGCTCTGCGCTGACGGCTGAGATTGGTTTGATGAAAGCCACTGAGCAGCTTTCTAGTCTGGAAATGATCGGGGTTGACCCATTGCGGCGTATTGTTGCGCCCCGTTTGTGGGCTGGCTTTATCTGTTTGCCGGTGTTGGCGACAATTTTCTCTCTGGTGGGAATATTTGGCGGTGCGCTGGTGGGTATTGAGTGGCTGGGCATTTATGAAGGATCTTTTTGGTCCAACATGCAAAACTCGGTGGACTTTTCTGAGGACATCCTCAATGGCCTGATTAAGGCCGTAGTATTTGGTTTTGTTGTAACCTGGATAGCAGTATTTCAGGGATATGACTGTGTTCCAACGTCGGAAGGGATTAGCGATGCCACGACGAAAACGGTGGTTTACGCCTCGTTATCGGTATTGGCACTGGACTTTGTTCTGACTGCATTAATGTTTGGAGATTTATAGTATGCGTATCCGAGTCTTGGAGATAGGAGTAGGTGCTTTCCTATTGATGGGGTTGGTGGCTTTGTTAATGCTGGCGTTGAACGTCAGCGGTCTTAATTTTGAGAGCAAAGGAACTTATCGTGTCTACGCGCGCTTTGAGAATATCGGCGGGCTTACGGAGCGATCTAAGGTCACTATGTCAGGAGTGTTGATCGGTCAGGTGACGGATATTCGTCTGGATTCTGATGCTCTTCAGGCTCTGGTGGAGATGGAGATTGCCAATGATGTGGATTTTCTGTCGATCGACAGTTCTGCATCTATACTGACCGCTGGGTTGCTTGGAGAGAAGTATATTGGTGTGGTAACCGGTGCAGAGGAAGAATATCTGCAGGATGGTGATTTCTTCGAGGATACCCAGTCAGCGTTGGTGCTTGAAGACTTGATTGGTAAGTTCCTGTTCAACGAAGTTTCAGAATAAAGGTTTTTCTATGTTTAAGCAGCTTGTAAGCAAAGTGGCAGTACTTTTTACAGCATTTATGCTGACGATGTCCTTACCTGCAATGGCTTCTTGGGAAGAAGCGAGTCAGGTTGTCGAAAATGCGACTGGCAAAATGCTAAGTTTGATGGAAGATTCAAGCTACCGAGAGGAAGCGCAGTTTTCTACGCTGGTATCTGAAATTGATACGTTGTTGGATCCGGTGGTGGACTTTCCTTATATCTCCAAGCTGGTTATGGGCAAGTATTACCGCAAGGCTTCGGCTGATGATCGTACCGAGTTTGCCGGTGTATTTCGTACCACGTTGCTAAAAACCTATGCTAAA
The DNA here is from genome assembly GCA_023954795.1 of Oceanospirillaceae bacterium. Taxonomy (GTDB): domain Bacteria; phylum Pseudomonadota; class Gammaproteobacteria; order Pseudomonadales; family Balneatricaceae; genus Pontibacterium. Next base: position 30,174 of record JAGSHA010000005.1, read on the forward strand.
GCCATTGTTGGTTTTGATATTAAGGGTTACGAAGTCGTCCCTGCGAGAAAGAAAAGCCCTAAGCCGGACAAGCAGATCGTTACTGTTGAAGTTACCTCCGGTGCAGGGACTAAGTTTACTCTGGTCTACTACATGCGTAAAAAAGCGGGCGAGTGGCGTCTGGTAAACGTGAATTTGGACGGTGTTAACTTGCGGCTGACCTTCAAAAATCAGTTTGCAGATTTGGCGCAGAAGTCTCGTGGTAATGTGTCGCGCACCGTTGCTATGTGGAAAGAGCAGATCGATCCGGATAAAGGCGCCAGCAATGGCTGAGTGGAAAGTCGAGCGTACTGGCGA
>JAGSHA010000307.1 GCA_023954795.1 Oceanospirillaceae bacterium
ACTACAACTTCAATGAGCGTACCGTGTCAGATACGTGGCGTGAGATTAAAGAACGAGGAGTTAAATCAACCTTTAAAGCACGCGAAATGTGGAACCAGATGCGGATGAGCGAAACCGATATCTCAGACGTCACCGGTTACACCTACAGTTTCCTAATGAACGGGCAAACCCCGGCCGAAGGCTGGAAGGGTCTGTTCCGTAAAGGAGAAAAGGTCCGCCTGCGCTTTATCAACAGCGCCGCGATGACATTCTTCGATGTACGGATACCTGGATTAAAAATGACTGTAGTCGCGGCAGACGGGCAACACGTGCAACCCGTCACTGTCGATGAATTCCGCATCGGCGTTGCCGAAACATACGATGTGATTGTTGAGCCGTCAGATGACAACGCCTATACGGTTTTTGCCCAAGCTATTGATCGCTCTGGTTATGCTCGCGGCACACTGACACCTGATTACAGCTTGAGTGGCGAGGTCCCTGCTCTTGATCCCGTGCCGATCCTTACACACGGCGATATGGGGATGGGAGGTATGGATCACACGATGCACAGTATGGGTAGAAGGAATAGTGGTGGAATGGACCACTCGATGCATAATCAGGGCAGTATGAGCGGCTCCCAGAGTATGGACCACTCCATGCACAATATGGGCGGCTCCGGCGGCATGAATCACTCCAGCATGACGACAAATAGTCCCCCTCTGCAACATGCGACCACGGAATACGGTCCCCATGTCGATATGCGAGCCGATGCCCCCTTATACCGCTTGGATGACCCCGGCGTAGGATTGCGTAATAACGGGCGTCATGTACTCACGTATTCTGACTTGAAAAACCTCAACCCCACATCTGATCAACGGGATCCCAGCCGCGAGATCAATCTTCATCTGACCGGCAATATGAGCCGCTATATGTGGTCAATCAACGGCGTGAAATATGCCAACGCTGAACCGATCCAACTCAAATACGGTGAGCGTGTACGCATCAATTTTGTCAACGACACGATGATGAACCATCCGATGCACTTACACGGTATGTGGAGCGACCTGGAAACGGGCGACGACCGCTACATCCCGCGCAAACACACCGTTATCGTGCAACCGGGATCGCAGATCAGTTATCGCGTGACCGCTGATGCCAAAGGCAAATGGGCCTACCACTGCCATTTGATCTACCACATGCTCGGTATGTTCCGCGAAGTCCATGTGAGCTGATAGGGAAAGATGCGATGAATAAATCAACCGTTTCAACACTGATGATATCGACTCTGCTGCTTAACCCACAGGCCACAGCAGGTATGCAGGATGACCCACTCCTGACCATGATTACCATTGATCAGCTGGAAAAGCGCGATACCAGCACCGGTCATCCTCTGGTTTGGGAGCTTCAAGGCTGGGTAGGCTATGACCTCCATAAACTAACCTTTAAAACTGAAGGCGAGCGGGTTAACAGCGACACTGAAGGCGCTGAGCTACAGTTGCTCTATAGTCGGGCCATAACCCCATACTGGGATTTTCAGGCTGGCATTCGCCACGATTTCAAACCTGAACCTACTCAGAACTGGGCAGTGATTGGATTTCAGGGTGTTGCTCCTTACTTCTTTGAAATTGACGCCAGTGTGTTTATCGGCGAGTCAGGACAGACCGCCTTTCGATTCGAATCAGAATACGAAATGATGCTTACTCAGCGCTGGGTGTTATCGCCAGAGATAGAGGTCAACCTCTATGGAGAAAACGATGAAGCCAGAGGTATAGGTTCGGGGTTCTCCGATATGGAGCTGGGACTGCGTCTACGCTATGAAGTTCGGCGTGAATTTGCCCCATATATCGGCATCAACTGGGAACGGAAATTTGGTAACAGCGCCGACTTTTCCCGCGAAGAAGGGAAAGACGCGAACGACCTTCAGGTCGTCCTTGGCATTCGAGCATGGTTTTAACCAAACCACCAAAAATGCGCCAGCTAGAAAGCCCCTGACGATTCTCTCCGACAGCGGCTTTTTGCCATATGCTTTTATTACTGCCGGTTCAGCAAATAATACGCCATCGCCTCCAGATCCTGCCGTTGCAGATATCCGGTGCCATCCCTTACAACCTCTCCCATGCTTCCACCAAACACATCGCCATCCGGTTTAATCCCCGATTGCAGGGCGTAAGCCAGATCTTTTACGGACCAACCCGCCTGCCGCAAGGCATCAGTCGTAATCGCAGGAATCCGACCTTTACCGTTCAACAACGAACGGCTACCCGCATAATCCTGATCCCGGTCCAACGCACCAAACGCGTTACGAGGCGTGTGACAAGCCGCACAATGAGCCGCACTCTCAACCAAATAAGCCCCGCGACGATACGCTTCATCAACCGCTTCAGGCTCTGCCATTCGTCCTTCTTTAAAGAACATCGCCTGCCACAGATTCAGACCGTCACGCTGATTAAATGGAAAGTTCAGACGATGGGACTGGCTAGATTGCGCCACTGGAGGAACGGTCTTAAAAGCCGCCCACAGATCAGCAATATCCTGATCACTCAGGCCGGTATAAAAGCTATAGGGAAACGCAGGATAATAAGGCCGCCCGTCCGGGGAAACCCCTTTGCGCAGTGCCGCAGCAAACTGCTCCAGTGTCCAACCACCAATCCCATGTTCCTTATCGGTGGTCAGATTAGGCGCATAAAAGGTGCCAAACGGTGTTTTCAAGCCCGGCCCTCCTGCTAAGGGAAGCCCACCGTCATCAATTGATGTATGGCAGGCAATACAACCTGATGCACGTGCAAGATATGCCCCACGCGCGACATCACCTTCTGATACGCTTAAGGCTTCCGGCCCGACATTGGCAAGCAGAGGCAAGCTTTTCCAACCAATCACTGCCACAACCGACGTCACACCGACTAACATAGCAAAACGTTTCATCGGCCTATCTCCCGTCAGTCTTCAACCCGATATCGGGTATGGCAGGATGAACAGTTATCAGCCAGCATTTTGAACACCATCTCCGATGGCATGGCGGCGTAATGCTCCGGTGTATCCATTTTGCCACCCATCATATGTCCACCACCCATCATACTTTTTCCCATCATCGAACCAGAACCACCACCCATCATATGACCGGACGATTTCGCCTCACCCGCAGACCGATTGTCTGCGGAATCGTGTAAACCCTGGCTGATCACCTGCTGGCGCTTGGCCAGACCTTCAAAACGTTCCCACTCCTGCCAGATATTCTGTTTGGCTTCGGAAGGTCCATGTGCACTGCCTTTCGGAAACAACTTGGTCATCGCGTCACCCGAGTGGTCACGAATAATCAGTGCAGCTTTGCGCACGGTATCGGCGTCATATTCTTGCTCCCCTTTATAGATGGTCGAGAGTGTTTTCATGGCATCTTTCATATTATCCATGAGATCCATACGCTCTTTCACCACGCCTTTAGCCCCACCATGCGCTAACACAAGCGGAGCCGATACAACAATCACCGAGGACACAACAACAGACAAAATAGCTTTACGTAACATAAGCCTTACTCCAAAAATCAAAGCATTAAGCGGGCACGCGGTACCCGCGGAATTATCAATGAGAATCAGGATTCAGACTTGGGAGGCGGTAGTTCCCGTGATAGATCAGGTGAAGGGTATCCGGGCACGGGTTCAGAATAAACGCCTGTGCCTACCCGCACGACAGCGTAGCTATAAAAGATCACAGTACACAAGGTATGTGCAGGATGGCACTCAGATACATGTACGGCATCGACCACCGCCCGTTGACCATCATGCGCCTCGGATGGTGGCGGATGGTGCCTATGAGAAAGTTGCCCAGCGATATGCCCCGACTGCTCTGTATCAAGGGCGATCGCGTGCACCTGAAGGGGTTGCATCTGCACCACCAACATTAACACTAGTACGAGTAGCCCTTTCAAACGCTTTCTCATCGCTTCCGCAGTCACTCCAACTATGTTTATTCGCTCAGCATCGCAGCACTGGCTCTGCTTCAGATTTATCAGTGTTGATCTGGTGTATACAACCAGAACCACCAAACGATCAGCGTAATTATTACCAGTCCTAAAAGATTTATCCACATCATATCTAGCTCCTCAGGATTGTCTCTGCCCCAGTTTTAATAAGCGCAGACGGTTCGCGTTAGTCACCACGGTCACCGATGAACAGGCCATTGCCGCACCCGCGATAACTGGATTGAGCAGCAGTCCTGTCAACGGATAGAGTATCCCTGCAGCAATGGGGATACCTGCCACGTTATAGATAAACGCACCAAACAGGTTTTGCCTGATATTTTTCAACGTCGCACGACTGACCGTAACAGCATCCGCCAAACCGTGCAGCGATGCCCGCATCAGGGTGATGTCGGCACTTTCGATG
>JAGSHA010000242.1 GCA_023954795.1 Oceanospirillaceae bacterium
GGTAACATGGGTATTGGCCATGTGCGTTACCCGACAGCAGGCTCCTCCAGCTCTGCTGAGGCTCAGCCTTTTTACGTAAACTCTCCGTACGGCATTGCTCTGGCTCACAACGGCAACCTGACAAACGCCGATGAAGTTGCTGAGACAATGTTCCGCGCGGATCTGCGTCATATCAACACCACGTCAGACTCCGAAGTCCTGCTGAACGTGTTTGCTCATGAACTGCAGCAGCAAGGTAAGTTGAAACCTGAACCTTCTGATATCTTTACCGCCGTTGAACGTGTTCATGGGCGTGTTAAAGGTGGCTATGCGGTTGTGGCAGTGATTACCGGCTACGGTATTCTGGCGTTTCGTGATCCAAACGGCATTCGTCCTTTGGTGTACGGTAAACGTACGCTGGCTAACGGTCAGGAAGAGTTCATGGTGGCCTCTGAAAGCGTTGCGCTGGATGTAGGTGGCTTTGAACTGGTACGTGATATCGAACCGGGTGAAGCGATCTTCATCACGATGGAAGGTGAAGTGTTTACCCAGCAATGTGTGAAGGACAGCCGTCTGACACCGTGCTTGTTCGAGTATGTTTATCTGGCACGTCCTGACTCCATCATTGATGAGGTTTCTGTCCATAAAGCGCGTATGCGTATGGGTGTGAAACTGGCTGAAAAAGTATTGCGAGAGCGTCCTGAACACGACATCGATGTGGTTATCCCTATTCCGGATACCAGTCGTACCTCCGCATTGGAGATGGCTTACCATCTTGATGTGAAGTTCCGCGAAGGCTTTATTAAAAACCGTTATGTTGGACGTACATTTATCATGCCGGGACAGGCTCAGCGCAAGAAGTCTGTGCGTCGTAAGCTGAATCCTATTGAGATGGAGTTCAAAGATAAGGTTGTCATGCTGGTAGACGATTCTGTAGTCCGTGGTACGACATCCCAGCAGATTGTGCAGATGGCACGCGATATGGGTGCTAAGAAAGTATACTTTGCGTCCGCTGCGCCTGCTGTTCGTTACCCGAATGTTTACGGTATCGATATGCCTTCCGCGACTGAGCTGATTGCGCATAACCGCAATGATGAAGAGATTGCTCAGGAAATCGGTTGTGACTGGATGCTGTATCAGGATCTGGATGATCTGAAAGAAAGTGTTCTGGCGGGTAACCCCGAAATTCAGGACTTTGATACCTGTGTATTTGATGGCAAATACGTAGCAGGCGATATTGATCAAAGCTATCTGGATCGTTTGGAACAGAAGCGCAATGATTCTGCCAAGGCTGAGGAAGATGGCCAGCAGACTAAAAGTAACGAATCGTCTGATCTGCATAGCCGGATCGACTGAGGATATCCCTGATGTCTAAACCCGGATTTGAACGCGAAGAGCGTATCCAGTTTGAAGGTGATGATTACGCCTTCGATACGCTGGCTGTACGCGCGGGTCAACGTCGTACCGGAGAGGGTGAGCATAGCGATCCTATCTACCTGACTTCGAGCTACGTGTTTTCATCGGCACGTGAGGCGGCTGCACGTTTTAATGGTGACGAAGAGGGGAATATTTACTCCCGTTTCACCAATCCAACAGTACAGGCGTTTGAGCGTCGTATTGCGGCGATGGAAGGTGCGGAGCGTGCAATAGCAACATCCTCAGGTATGGCAGCAATCATGTCGCTGGGTATTGCGTTGCTTCAACAGGGCGATCATGTTGTTTGTTCGCGCAGTGTATTTGGTTCTACCGTGTCGTTGTTTAACAAATACCTGACGCGCGCGGGCATTGAAACCTCCTATGTTGATCCTACGGATCTGGATGACTGGCGTGCGGCGATTAAGCCGAATACCAAAATGCTCTTTATGGAGACGCCGTCCAATCCTTTGGCTGAGCTGACAGATATTGAAGCGGTTTCTAAGATTGCGCATGAACACGATGCGCTGCTAGCCGTTGATAACTGCTTCTGTACACCGGCATTACAGCAGCCACTTAAACTGGGTGCAGATATCGTGATCCATTCAGCTACCAAGTATCTGGATGGTCAGGGCCGCTGCGTAGGTGGTGTGGTTGTTGGTTCAGACAAGTTGATGGAAGAGATCTTTGGCTACGTCCGCACCTGCGGTGCGTGCCTGAGTCCATTTAACGCCTGGAATTTCCTGAAAGGTCTGGAAACGCTGAAACTGCGTATGACGGCTCAGAGCCAGGCGGCGATGGAATTGGCCCAGTGGCTGGAGCAGCAGAAAGGTATCGATAAAGTTTACTACGCTGGACTGGAAAGCCATCCGCAGCATGCTTTGGCGCTGAAGCAGCAGAGTGGTTTTGGTGGTGTGCTGTCGTTTGAGGTTGCGGGCGATAAAGAGGCTGCGTTTGATTTCATCGACGCAACTGAGATGTTGTCAATTACGGGTAACTTGGGTGATGTGAAAACCACCATCACTCATCCCGGCACAACAACTCACGGTCGTATGAGTCCGGAAGAACGTGCGGATGCGGGTATCAAGGATAATTTGATTCGCGTCTCCGTTGGGCTTGAAGATATGGATGATATCAAAGCTGACCTGTTACGCGGTCTGTCCGTCATCTAATCCGCTAGAAATTCCGCTTCTATCTGATGTACTGCGCCGTCCTGGCGCAGTACGCTGCTTTTAAGCAGAAACCTGTCCACTCTAAATGTAAATCGCTGATGATTCAGTTGCCGTTGCAGATGCTCTACAGCAGGTGCAGGATTTGATCGGCTGCGACCAAGTGTCAGATGTGGATGAAAGCGACGATGTTCCAGGCGGATTGCGATAGTGTGCAGGGATCGCGCAAGCTGCTTTTGCAAACGCGCGAGTGATGGGTTGGATTGAAAGCCAAGCCATAGGGCACCGTGCCGGAAGCAGCCCATATCCAATGTTTGTAACTCAAAAGGTTGAAAGCGGATCTCCGCAAGCTGCTCGCATAGTGCATCCAGCTGGTTATCAGCTTGTTCGCCAAGAAACGCTAAAGTCAGATGAAACTGATCGGCATTATTCCAGCGAATCTGATCGGATGGAAATTGCAGATCACTGATGGCATCCCGAACATCTGTAGGTGGGTCCAGCGCGATAAATAAGCGCATTAGCGTCTCCTTCAGTGGCGTACAGAGTTAATCATCGTCTGATGTTTATAAAACAGCAAGAGAACAGCAAATGAAGATAGTCCTTGCCCCCATGGAAGGTTTGGTGGATCCGATAATGCGGGATATTCTGACCCGCCTGGGCGGAATCGATTACTGTGTGACGGAGTTTATCCGGGTATCAGTGCGCGTGTTGCCGCCGCATATCTTCAGAAAAACCTGCCCAGAGCTGGATCATGGCGGTAAAACGGCTGCTGGTGTTCCTGTGCATGTACAGTTGTTGGGCAGCGATCCGCAGATGATGGCGCACAATGCCGCTCGGGCCGCGCGTTTGGGGGCTCCGGCGATTGACCTGAACTTCGGTTGCCCGTCAAAAGGCGTTAATGCGAATCGTGGTGGCGCGATTTTGCTGGAAACACCGAATGACGTTCATGATGTTGTCAGCGCAGTGCGTCAGGCCGTACCCAACGATATCCCTGTGACTGCAAAGATGCGCTTAGGGTTTAAGGACAAGTCGTTGTATCTGGATAATGCGGCCGCGATTGCTGATGCCGGTGCGGCGCATGTCACTGTCCATGCCCGTACTAAGGTGGAAGGCTACAAGCCGCCCGCTCATTGGGAATATATTGCGCGTATTCGGGAATACGTCAAGATTCCGGTAATCGCGAATGGTGAAATTTGGAACCATGATGATTATGCACGTTGCCGGGAAGTGAGCGGGTGCAGTGATGTAATGATTGGGCGGGGACAGATCTCGCAGCCCGATCTATCCAAGGTGATCAAAGCGGAACGTGACGGTAAACCAATTGAGCCTATCGGCTGGGACGTCATCGTGGGTTTTCTTCTGGATTTGGTCGCTCAGTCGCAGCACCGCATGCAGCCGCGTTACGTGCATGGTCGGGTGAAACAGTGGCTGCATCACCTGAAGCGTCGTTTCCCCGAAGCAAAAGTGCTTTTTGATCAGGTCAAAGTGGTTAACGATCTGGATCTGCTAAAACAGATGCTGCTTGATGAGCAGGTACGTGCAGCGCAAAACTAATTTTTCAAGATGACCGGCTGACGGCGAGCGCCCCAGTCTCCTGGCTGGCTGTCAAAGCGACCGGGCAAAGGGGTGCCGCAGCCCCGGCAGCATCCATTAACCAGGTTCCACTCTCCTAGCACGTACCAATCGCGTTCAATCAGCCTCAGGCCACAGTGATGGCAATATGTTGAACTTCCCACATTGTCATGCACATTGCCGGTGTAGACATATCGCAAACCATGTTCCATCGCAATTTTGCGGGCGCGCGTTAAGGTGCTTGCAGGTGTGCGGGGCTTATCCAGCATTTTCCAGTCAGGGTGAAACGCAGTGAAGTGCAAAGGCACCGAAGGCCCTAGATTATCGGCTATCCAGCGACACATAGCGGTCAGTTCTGTATCGCTATCGTTTTCGTCCGGGATCAGTAGTGTGGTGATCTCAAACCAGACGTCAGTCTCATTGTGAAGATACAGCAACGTGTCCAGAACCGGCGCTAAGCTCCCGCCACAGATCCTCTTATAGAAATGATCGGTGAATGCTTTTAGATCAATGTTTGCCGCGTCCATATGGCGGAAGAAGCGGGGGCGCGCCTGATCGGTGATATAACCGGCGCTGACGGCAATCGATTGAATGTCGTACTTATGACAGGCCATTGCGACATCTTCTGCATATTCCAGAAAGATAACCGGATCGTTATAGGTATAGGCAATGGATCGACAGGCATGTTGATGACAGTAGTGTGCCAGAGCATCTGGGCTGGCGGAGTCGGCCAGCGTATCCATCTCCCGTGCTTTACTCATATCCCAGTTCTGACAGAACTTACATGCCAGGTTGCATCCTGCGGTTCCAAAGGAAAGGACAGGTGTACCGGGTAGAAAATGATTCAGCGGTTTTTTTTCTACTGGATCGATGCAAAAACCGCTTGAACGACCGTAGGTGTATAAGTGCATCCGGCCGTTCTCATTTCCGCGTACGAAGCACAATCCCCGTTGTCCGTCTGATAATTTGCAGAATCGAGGACACAGATCACACTGTATTTTATCCCGTTCGACCGGGTGCCAGAAGCCGACCTCAATAACACTCATGGAGCCTCCCGCGGTTCTCACTCTATACTTAAGATTAGCAGTGAGTAGATGTAATTTCTGGAATGCTCATGTGTGATAAACGAGCGGAAATTTCTAAAACCTCTAATCGCGGCAAAGGCATCCAGACATCTTCTATCGCGATGCAAAGAGTTACAGTAGGGGAGCTTCCTATGGAAACCCGACAACCCGCGGTCGCGGGCTTATTTTACGCAGATGATCCTACGCA
>JAGSHA010000342.1 GCA_023954795.1 Oceanospirillaceae bacterium
CCTTTGTGTTCTCTTGGGAGGTGGTTACTTTCTTCATTTTAAGTACCCGTATTTATTTTTATTCAATGAGGGGTTCAAAGTTTTTCGGCCTCTAATTGACCATAGTCAAATTCAAGCCGCCTATTAAATAAAGCACACAAAATAACTTCATTCAAATATATTTGATAAAAAAAGTATCGTTTTTACCTATTTATGTAATTTTTATAACAAGTAATACGAGTCTTGCCGATCATGATCTAACCATTGATCAGCTGAAACGCTTATATGGCGGGGGTTTCGTCAGCATCTCCGTGTTAGATTCGCGCTACATGGACGTGGAGATTATTTTTACCCAAGTCCTGCGTGTTTGCCCTCAGTGTTTATACGGATAAATGACATTTTCATAAAAAAACCGGATAACTGGTCTCACTGGTTCTGATAAGTGGCACTTTATGATTTAACCACTGTACGGGTCTCTACGGCTATGCAGACCTTCTCACTGTTAGAAATCTTCAACTCTAATCCCAATTTTGTTTCATATTTGGTTTATAATGAGACTTTTCTGATTACACGCCACACAATATCGATACGATTAAGGCAGGGTTCTTTACGTGACAGACACTAAAACGAAGGATAGAGGTTCATCCATCCAACGGGCGCTACAGATCATCGAGATCGTCTCTGGTGCCGAAATGCCTATGACACCCAGCGAAATTAATCGCTCGTTAAAGCTCCCCAAACCGACCATCCACCGACTCTGCAGTCAGCTGGAAGAGGAAGGCTACCTGCTCTCCCGATTGGACGGACGCGGTCTGCTGCCCGGCCCTAAGCTCAACAAAATTGCGTTAGGCGTACTCAGCAACAACGATTTCCTGCGCACACGTCGCCACGCCATTCTTCATCAGCTCTCAGAAAAGCTCGGTGAGACCTGCAACATTTCCGTACCCGACGGCGGTGAGATGATCTATTTCGACCGTGTTGAGACTCACTGGCCGCTGCGCGTTCAGTTGCAGATCAACGATCGTGTACCGCTGCACTGTACTGCCAGTGGCAAGCTGTTCCTGAGCGAACTATCCAGCATCAAACGCACCCGTTTGCTGAGCCGTGTCGAGCTGAAGGAATATACGCCCAATACGTTGACCAGCCCGGAAGCGCTGAAACCTGAACTGCGCAAAATCCGTCAAAATGGCGTGGGTATTGATAACGAAGAGTTTCTTCAAGGCATGATTGCGGTTTCCCTGCCGGTAAGAGATAAAGACGGACACTTGTATGCGGCACTCGCCATGCATGCGCCCACCGCCCGCCTCTCTCTGGAACAAGCGCTTGAGCACGTTCCTGTGATGCGTGAGGCGGCGGATGAACTGGCGGCACTAATGGATGATCTATCTGATCCAGGCGCAGAGTCCGACGAAGATTAACCACGTGATACACCGTTCAATAGGCACAAAAAACCCGCCCTCAGCACACTGGGGACGGGAAGGGAGTGCGGATCAAACTGCGGTGGCAGACTGAACCGATGGTGACTTGGCGTCTTCTTTGATCATGTCAGAGCATTTTTCGGCAATCATGATGGTCGGTGCGTTGGTATTACCCGATACGATAACCGGCATAATCGACGCATCCGCGACCCTTAACCCCTCAAGTCCATGAACACGTAAGCGATCATCAACCACCGCCATATCATCCTGCCCCATCTTGCAGGTGCCAGTTGGGTGATAGATGGTCGTGGCGCGGTTACGGGCATATTCCAACAACTCAGCATCGGTCTGATGCTGAACACCCGGTTCATGCTCTTCCTGTATCAACGGTGCCAAAGCCGGTGCATTGACGATCCGACGTGTAACTTTGATCGATTCAATCGCCGTTTTCTGGTCCTCTTCTGTGGCCAGATAGTTGGGATGAATTGCCGGATAATCCAATGGATTAGGCGATTTGAGTTCGATATGCCCGGTACTCGTGGGACGCAACTGACATACCGAGGCGGTAAACGCCGAGAAGCGATGCGTACCGTCTGCAGGCTTATCCGCGCTAAGCGGCTGCAAATGATACTGGATATCCGGACGTACCATGTTCTTGTCTGTTTTAGTGAAGATACACACCTGACTGGCCGCCATCGTTAACGGTCCGGTACGGAACAGCGCGTATTCGATCCCCATCATCATCTTACGAATGGGGTTGTTCACCTCATCGTTCAGCGTGATCGGCTTATTCACCTTATAGATCGTACGAATCTGTAGGTGGTCTTGCAGATTTTTACCGACGCCCGGCATATCCTTAATGACCGAAATACCGTGTTTCTCTAACTCATGACGATCACCCACACCTGAAAGCATCAACAACTGCGGTGAGTTGATTGCGCCGGCAGAGAGCACGATCTCTTTGTTGCAGCGGATATGTGTCATCTCGCCGTTGATTTCAACATCCAGACCGACGGCACGGGTACCTTCAAACACAATACGATGTACTTGTGCTTTGGTTGCCGCATCCAGATTAGGACGCTTCAGCGCTGGACGCAAAAAGCCAACAGCGGTACTGCAACGGGTACCGTTCTGGTTGATGGTGAGCTGAAAATACCCCACCCCTTCCTGAGTTTCGCCGTTGCTATCTTCATTGCGCGGAATACCGACCTGTTCGGCAGCATCAATAAACTTGTCGCAAATTTCACGTCGGATACGAATATTGGAGACCGCCAGCGGGCCGCCAACACCGTGGTACTTATCGGCACCACGCTCCTGATTCTCAGACTTTTTGAAGTAAGGCAGGATCTCATCGTATGACCAGCCTTTGTTCCCCAGCTCAGCCCAGTCGTCATAGTCTTCTTTCTGACCACGCACATACAGTAAGCCGTTAAGGGAACTTGATCCGCCCAGTACTTTACCGCGCGGCCACTGTAACTGGCGTCCATTGATACCCGGATCGGGCTCAGTCATGTAACACCAGTCAGTTTTCGGATTGTGCATGGTTTTAAAGTAACCAATCGGCACATGAATCCAGGGATTTCGATCTTTGTTACCCGCTTCCAACAGCAATACGCTGTCGTCTGGATTTTCGGACAGGCGGTTGGCCAATACACAGCCCGCAGAGCCAGCACCGATCACGATATAGTCATAGGTCTTATTCAAAGACATCACTCATACCATCTCATCTTATTGTTATTTGGGAGTCAGCCACTCACCCGCACGTTCTTGTTCATTCGTGCGGATGTGTCGCTGTTCAATCAGCTGTCACGCCACTGCCAGGCACCTGTCGTTCGGTGACTGACCAATTCAGTATCATCGCGAAAAAGCAATAAATCAACATTTTATTTGTTTTTTGATATTTATTGTCTCATTAAATATTGATTATGTAATTTTTATGTTCTATCTTGCAGTTGTCCTGTCCCCAATAGCTCTATCTGGTACTCACCCAAAAAAGTACTAACCCAGGACACACTGATCAGAGGGACCTGATCAACTAACAACAATAAGAAATAAAAACAAAAGTGAGTTATCACATGTCCGCACTCTTTCACCTGAACCGTGACAGTAATGCTTCTACGCTGCAGAACCAGATTCGTGAACATCTGGTCAACGCGATTTTAGGCGGCTATCTGCCCGCCGATGAACCGCTCCCGTCCAGTCGCAGCCTCGCAAAATCGTTGCAGGTTGCACGTAACACCATCGTGCTGGTGTATGACGAACTCACCGCCGACGGTTACCTGATCTCTAAAGAACGCAGTGGCTACTTTGTTGATCCCGCCTTTCTGAACAACCAGACACAAACGGCGAATACCGATGACGAAATCAGCGATTCGGTGTACAAAAAAACTGATTGGTCGAAGAAGCTGAAGATCCATGCCGGTACTCAGCAAAACCCCAGTCAGGCCCATGCCTGGCAGTCATTCCCCTACCCGTTTGTTTACGCACAACTCGACAGTAAGCTGTTCCCCATTGATAGCTGGCGCAAGTGTTGGCGTGATGCGGTCAGCGTTCAGGCGATTCGCGACTGGACCTCAGACCGCTACGACAGTGACGACCCGATGCTGATCGACCAGATCCAG